>JBATUU010000372.1:0-9494 GCA_049671385.1 Ornithinimicrobium sp.
GGCCGAGGTCTTGGACGAGATCCCCGAGGGACGACTGACCCACGGGTTGCCGGAGAGCTTGTCGCGGGTGCTGATCACCGTGCGTGACGCAGCGCGAGGCATTCAAAGCGAGATGAAGACCGACTCCAAGGCGGGCGCCGATGGTGCTCGGCAAGTCGCTCGATCCGGTCTTGACGAAATTTTCGATGCCGCCGAGAGGCTATTGGGCGAGCGTGAGCTCGATGTGGCCTGGATCTCGCGCGACCAACGCGGGTCGAGTACGCTTCGAGTCGCTCCCATGAGCGTCGCAATGATGGTGCGGGACAAAGTGTTCGGTGATCGCACGGTAGTGCTGACTTCAGCAACCTTGGAGCTCGGCGGCTCCTTTGACGCCATCGCGGGCACGTTGGGCTTGCGTGGCACGGACGCTCCGGCATACACCCCGCTTGATGTCGGCAGCCCCTTTGACTATCCGCAACAAGGCATCGTCTACGTCGCCTCGCACCTCCCCCCACTCGGCAGGGACGGCGCAGGCCCCGCGGTGTTCGATGAGATGGAGGCGCTCGTCCGCGCGGCGGGCGGACGGACGCTCGGCTTGTTCAGCTCACGACGTGCAGCCGAGACCGCCGCCGAGCAGATGCGCATTCGGCTCAAAGACACTGACATCGAGGTGCTGTGTCAGGGCGATGATCAGACGCCGACGCTCGTACGGCAGTTTGCTGGCGATGCCTCCACGTGCCTGTTTGGCACCATGTCGCTGTGGCAGGGTGTCGACGTGCCCGGCTCTGCCTGCCAACTCGTAGTCATCGATCGCATCCCGTTCCCTCGCCCTGATGACCCGTTGTCGTCGGCGCGCACGGAGGCCATCGGCCGGATGGGTGGAAATGGCTTCATGGCCGTCTCCGCCACGCACGCAGCCTTACGACTCGCCCAAGGCTCAGGCCGCCTGATCCGCCGGGACGCCGACCGCGGGGTCGTCGCCATCTTGGACTCGCGCATGGTGAGCAAGGGGTATGCCGGGTTTCTACAACGCTCGCTGCCCCCGTTCTGGCCCACGACGGATCGCGGTCTCGTGCTGGGAGCCTTGCAGCGTCTGGACTCCGAAGCCGAGGACGTGTTGCCGGTACAGGCCCGCGGAGACGGAGAGGCTGCCGTTGATGTCCCCGTCGCTCGATCGCCCCGCACCGCCGTGACAGGTGGTCATGCGTGGACCCCGGAGCAGGACGAAGAACTGCGCGATGGGGTGGAGGCAGGGGTGCCGACCGAGGCGTTGGCCGACCACCTGGAAGTGGCACCCGATGCCATCGTGTCGCGGATCAATCAGCTCGGCCTCGAGGCGGCCACGGCATGAACCCGCCGCGCCTGGCCCTGGTCTCTGGTCCCGAGGAGGTGCTGGCTGAGCGCGCCGTGCAGAGTGTCGTGACGCAGGTGCGAGAGTCCGAACCGCACGCCGAGGTTGTCCACCTGTACGCCTCGGCATACGTCCCCGGTGATCTCGGGGTGCACGCCAGCCCGTCACTCTTCGGTGGTACGACGGCGATCGTGCTGCATGACTGCGACGAGGCCGCCGATGATTTGCTGGATGAGGTCGTCTCCTTGGCACAGGGTCCGCTGGAGGATGTGGTGCTGATCGTCAGGCATAAGGGTGGCAATCGCGGCAAGCGCGCGCTCGACGCGCTGAAGAAGGCTGATGCGCGGGTGATCGATGCCAAAGCGATCAAGAACGAAGGAGACAAGGTCGACTTCGTCAAAAACGAGGTTCAGAAGGGCAGACGACGCATCGACAAGGACGCTCAGCTGGCACTGGTGCAGGCAGCTGGCAAAGATGTGCGCGAGTTGGCCGGTGCCGCTGAGCAGTTGATGCGCGATGTCACGGGGACGATCACCACCTCCGAGGTTGAGACCTACTACGGCGAACGGGTCGAAACGACGGGGTTCAAGGTCGCTGCCGCCGCGCTGGCCGGTAACACCAGTGAGGCGATGAGGCTGCTGCGCCACGTGTTGAGTGGCGGCTTGGACCCGGTGCCGATTGTGGCCGTGCTGGCGATGCAGTTACGTCAGATCGGGCGAGTGGGAGCAGCCGGACGGGCCAGCGCGACGTCCGTGGCCAAGGACCTCGGTATGGCGCCCTGGCAGGTCGATCAAGCACGGCGAGTCGCTCAAGGATGGGACGGACCGAGGCTGGGTCGGGCCATCGAGGCCGTCGCGGCCGCCGACGTCGAGATCAAAGGCGGGCTGCGGACCGGGACCACCGTGACCCGATCACCGGAGTATGCGGTGGAGCGTGCCGTTCTGACGATTTGCGCTGAGCGCAACGCCACGTGAGTCGGGCCGATCGCGACACCGGTGCATACTGAAAGGAGCGACGAACGCCGTCGCCGAGAGGGCAGACATGGCACGTATGTGGAATCCGCCGGAGGAACACGAGCAACCACACCGCAGCGATGACCATCCAGGACTCAAGAAGTCGTACCACATGAAGCTTGCTGACCAGCTGGACGCTCAAGCGGGAGGCTCGGCGTTCCCCGCCTTCATGCGCACGCCCAAGGGCGCGGTCGTGACCGTCATCGTGCTGCTGATCCTGATGACCCTCATGGTGATGTACGGCGCCGTCTTTCGCTAGGGCAGGACGTAGAAGTACATCAGCAGGTAGTGCAGCAACGCGGCGATCACGACAAGCAGATGCCAGAGCTCGTGGAATCCGAAGGAGCCCGGCTTGAGATTGGGACGCTCGATGACAAAGATCACGAATCCGACGCTGTAGACCAACCCGCCGGCGGCCATCAGCGCCAAGGCTGGCAACGGAAGTGAGACATCGCCGCCGATCAACACGACGGTAAGCCAACCGAGCGAGATGTAGAGGGTGTTGGTGATGTACTTGGGCACCCGGCGCCATACCGATCGCAGAACGACGCCAGCGACTGCGATCGTCCAGACCGCACCGAACACCGTCCACCCATACGTGTCCCTGGCCAGCACGAGCACCAAGGGTGTGATGGTGCCGGCGATCAAGAAGAATACCGAGTCGTAGTCCAGGGTGCGGAGCGCTTCATTCAGCCGAGGACTGCCATTGATGCCGTGATGCAGGACGCTCGTGGTGAACAACGTGACCAGCGAGAGCCCATAGACGCTCATCCCCACGATTTTCCAGGGATCTGCTTGAGTAGCCGCTTGTGAAACAAGGAGCCCGGCACCGACCAACGCGAAGCAGGCCGCGAAGAGGTGCGAGATGGTGTTGAACCGCTCGTTCGTGACGTGGATGCTGCCGTCCTTGCTGCGGGCGGCGGTTTCGACGTGAGCGTGCGGTGCGATGGGGTGTCCTGAGATCTGAGGGGATGCAGCGGGTAGATGTGCCGCTCCAGCCCAGCCTAACGACCCACTGTGGGTGCGCGCTGAGAGGCGTGCACTTACCAGCAGTGACTTGCCGGCAGCAGGTGCAGATGTCTATGACATCGAGAACTGCGGAACCACGTCGCGGCCGATACCGTGCTGAGAATGAGCGTAGCTGACGCTCTCGAATGCTAGCCAGGGGCGGCCAACCGTAAGGCCCTCATCGGCGGACGAAGCCAAGACCTAAGAAAGTGCTCTCGTGGCCACCAGAGCCAGCCAGATTTTGGCCGGCCAGATGGCCATCCGCTCGGTGAAACCCTCCCAGGTCCCGCTTCCCAACAATCCACCGAAGGCGAATGCACCGACCACGCTGACGGCGGCCAGGGTCAGACCCGCAGCCCGCAAACGCCCCGAGCACAACCGAGCATGCAGCAGCAGCGCCAGCGGTTGAGTGAGGAAAACGGGCAGTGCCACCAGCGTGTGCGCAACGGGATGGTTGTCTACCGGGAGGAAGCCGACCAGGATGGAGAACGACCCCG
Organism: Ornithinimicrobium sp.; assembly: GCA_049671385.1. Taxonomy (GTDB): domain Bacteria; phylum Actinomycetota; class Actinomycetes; order Actinomycetales; family Dermatophilaceae; genus Ornithinicoccus. The sequence goes on from JBATUU010000372.1 coordinate 3,849, forward strand.
CTACGGCCCACAGCCCGCCGACCACCTGACTGGTTCGCGAGCGCTCGCGAATCATGTGCCAAGCACCGATGGCTTGCATAGCACCGAAACCGACAAAGGCGGCGTTCATCGCCCACGGCTGCGATGAACAGCCGCTGAGCACGGTCGCTGAACAGGCCGTGCCCAGCGCCGAGATCGTGTCGTCGCGAAAGGAGTAGGCCACACCTGCAGTCACTCCCAGCAGCACCTCGGCAGCAACGTATGCTGGCTGCACAGTCCACGCCAGCCGCTGTAGTCGCAATCCGATGCTCATCTGCTCAAGATACGACGTAGACGGCCAGTTGGTGTTGGGCAGCCAAGGCGGTATCGTTGGCCCTTGCGCCTGCTGCCCATCTCGGCATGTCGTGCGCTCCAGAGCAAGCACAACTGCGGGCGATGAGCCCAGAACCAACAAGGCGGAAGACACTTCGTGGCAAACATTAAGCAGCAGATCAAGCGCGTCAAGACCAACGCCGTGCGCACTGAGCGCAATCGGGCGCACAAGTCCGAGTTGCGTACCTGGATCCGCAAGTTCAACGACGCCCAGGCAAGCGGCGACGCCGAGGCCACCCAGGTGGCGCTGCGCGATGCTTCTCGCAAGTTGGACAAGGCTGTGACCAAGGGTGTGCTGCACAAGAACAAGGCCGCCAACAAGAAGGCCGCCATGGCCAAGCAGGCTGCCAAGCTCGGCTGAGGCATCTGATTCCTCTTCTATCGCGCCCATCCGTCCATCGGGTGGGCGCGATACTCGTTCCCAGGGCACACTCCGAGGGCAAGGACAGCGCTAGCAGATGAGCCAAGACACTCCGCAACACCGCTACACCGCCGCGCTGGCTGGGCAGATCGAGGCCCGATGGCAAGAGCGATGGGACACCGGCGACACGTTCAGTTCAGCCAATCCAGCAGGACCATGGGCGCAGCCCGATGATCCTCGACTGGACGCCGACCGTGGCCACCTCATGATCATGGATATGTTCCCCTACCCCTCGGGCACAGGCATGCACGTGGGCCATCCGCTGGGATACGTCGCCACAGACGTCTATGCGCGCTTTCAACGCACCACCGGCAAGAACGTCTTGCACACCATGGGTTTCGATGCCTTCGGCTTGCCGGCTGAGCAGTACGCCGTTCAGACCGGCCAACACCCGCGCTCGACCACCGAGGCCAACATCGAGACATACCTGCGTCAATGGCGGCAGTTGGGCCTAGGCCACGAGACGCGTCGGCGGGTGTCCACCATCGATCCCGACTACTACCGCTGGACCCAGTGGATTTTCAACCAGATCTACAACGCTTGGTATGACGCGACGGCACCACGCCCGGGGGGCGGCATGGGTCGGGCTCGACCGATCGCCCAGTTGATCGAACAGTTCGCCTCCGGCGAGCGGGTGACTCCGGGAGCTCAGCCCTGGGCCGAGCTGCGCCCCGCCGAGCAGGCCGCGATCCTGGATGAGCACCGGCTGGCGTATGTGTCGTCCGCGCCGGTCAACTGGGCGCCAGGGTTGGGCACCGTGGTCTCCAACGAGGAGGTCACCAATCAGGGTCTGACCGAGCGCGGCGACTTCCCGGTGTTCCGGCGCAACTTGAGCCAGTGGATGATGCGAATCACCGCCTACGCCGACCGCTTGGTCGATGATCTGGACCGGCTCGACTGGCCTGATCGGGTCAAAGCCATGCAGCGCAACTGGATCGGCCGATCCACCGGGGCGGTGGTCCGCTTCTCGACTGCTGCCGAGGTCGCCATCGAGGTCTTCACGACCCGGCCGGACACGTTGTTCGGTGTGACGTTCATGGTGCTGGCCCCTGAGCATCCGCTGCTGTCGCATATCGTCCCCGCGCACTGGCCTGAGGGCACTGAAGGCAACGAGGCATGGACCGGCGGCGCCGATGCCCCACGGGCGGCAGTGACGGCATACCAACGGGCAGCCTCCACCAAAAGCGATCTGGAGCGCCAGGCTGGCGCCTTGTCCAAGACCGGCGTCTTCACCGGTGCCTTCGCGACGAACCCGGTCAACGGTCAACAGATTCCGGTCTTTGTCGCCGACTACGTCCTGATGGGGTACGGCACCGGCGCGATCATGGCAGTTCCGGGCCAGGACCAGCGCGACTGGGACTTCGCCCGCGCCTACGACTTGCCCATCGTGCGCACCGTGCAGCCGAGCGACGGCCACCCGGACGACGAGGCCTTTATCGGCGAAGGCCCGGCCATCAACTCGGCAAACGAGGAGGTCAGCCTCAACGGTATGGACGTGGCGCAGGCCAAGGACGTCATCATCGAGTGGCTGGTTGAGCAAGGAAGCGGCGAAGCGACCGTGACCTATCGACTGCGCGATTGGCTCTTCAGCCGCCAGCGCTATTGGGGCGAGCCATTTCCTGTGTTGTGGGACTCAGACGGCGTCGCACATGCGGTGCCCGACACCATGCTGCCGGTTGAGCTGCCCGAAGTCCCTGACTACAGCCCGAAGACCTACGACCCGGACGATGCCGACTCCATGCCGGAAGCCCCGTTGGCGCGGGCCGGCGAGTGGGTCGAGGTCGAGTTGGACATCGGCGATGGCGTGCAGACCTATCGCCGCGACACCAACACCATGCCCAACTGGGCCGGTTCGTGCTGGTACTACCTGCGATACCTCGACCCAGGCAACACCGAGCTGCCGGTGGACCCGGAGGTCGAGCGCTACTGGATCGGCCCCCGCGACGAGGCTGTGGCAGGGGCGCCCGAGGGTGCGAGCGACCCAGGCGGAGTGGACCTGTACATCGGCGGTGTCGAGCATGCGGTGCTGCACCTGCTGTATTCGCGGTTCTGGCACAAGGTGCTGCACGACCTGGGGTATGTCAGCAGCGAAGAGCCGTTCCGGCGCCTGATCAACCAAGGCATGATCGAGGCTTACGTCTACCGCGACAAGCGTGGCCGTCCGGTCCCGGCCGACGAGGTGCAGGAGCACCCAGACCACACCGGCGGACCCTCCACCTACACGTGGGACGACCAACCGGTCACCCAAGAGCACGGCAAGATGGGGAAGTCGCTTAAAAATGTGGTTACGCCGGACGCCATATGTGAGCAGTACGGCGCCGATACGTTCCGGGTCTATGAGATGTCGATGGGTCCGCTGGAGCAATATCGGCCGTGGGAGACGCGAGCGGTCGTGGGCTCGCAACGTTTCCTGCAGCGACTGTGGCGCAACGTGATCGACGAGGAATCGGGCGAGGTCCAGGTCAGCGACGAGCCGCTGACGGATGCGTTGGCAAAAGAACTGAACCGCACGATCGATGCGGTGGCCGCCGACTACGAGGGGATTCGCTTCAACACCGCGATCGCCAAGATGATCGAGTTCAACAACACCCTCACCAAACTCGACACTGTTCCTCGTGATGCCGTGGAGCCGCTCGTTCAGATGGTGGCTCCAGTGGCGCCGCACATCGCCGAGGACCTGTGGTCGCGCTTGGGCCACACCGACTCCTTGGCCTTCGCGTCGTTCCCTCATGCTGACCCCGCACTGTTGGTCCAGGAAAGCGTCACATGCGTGGTGCAGGTCAAGGGCAAGGTACGCGATCGGATCGAGGTCCCGGTCGATATCGACGAGGCGAACTTGCGGGACCTGGCGCTTGGCAGCGAGCGGATTCAGTCGCTATTAGGTGGGCAAGAGCCGCGCATGATCATCGTGCGAGCTCCTCGCCTCGTCAACATCGTCCCCGCCTAGGGCAGCTGTCATGCGCACTGTCGTCGTCACCGACTCCACCGCGAGTCTGCCGACCGAGCTCATCGACCGGTACGGGATCGAGGTCATCCCATTGCATGTGGTGGTCGGCCGAGACACCAAGGCGGAGGGGGTCGATATCAGCGGCGCCGAGGTCTCCGAGCTGCTGGCATCGGGGGAACAAAGCATCACCACCTCAGGCCCAGCGCCGGGAGAATTGGTCGAGTTCTATCGCGAGGTCGCCGCACGACGGGAAGCCACTGACATCGTCTCGGTGCATCTGTCGGGACGCATCAGTCGGACGGTGGAGTCGGCTCAACTCGCCGCAGCTGCAGTGGCTGACGAAGTCACGGTCACCGTGCTGGACTCGCGCACCCTCGGCCTAGCGATGGGGTATGCCGTATGCGCCGGTGCCGACGTGGCTGCTGCGGGCGCGGATCGCGTCCAGGTTGGGCGCGCGGTGACGTCACACTGCGCGTCGAGCCGGGCATATTTCTATGTCGACAGTTTGGAGTTTTTGCGTCGAGGTGGCCGAATCGGCGCGGCTTCTGCGTTGTTGGGCAGCGCGCTGGCCATCAAGCCCCTGCTCACAGTGGCGCAGGGCGAGGTTCAACCGTGGGAACGCGTTCGCACCCGCAGCCGGGCGCTGGCCCGCCTGCATACCCAGACGATGGAAGACATTGCCGTGCTGGCGGCCGCCGGCACACCGGCGCGGATCGGAGTGCACCACTGTGACGCAGCGGATCGTGCGCAGGACTTCGCGCGTGGCATCGAGGACGCCCACGTGTCCGGGTCGATCGAGGTCGATGTCGTGGAGCTGGGGGCGGTGACCAGTGTGCATACTGGGCCGGGCACGCTTGCGGTCGTGATCAGCCCGGGCATCTCGAGCCAGTAGTTCGAAGCACGTCTCGCCTTATCCACACCGGTTGCGCGTAGTGACACGAGTCCACAGGGGCTCTGCCGATCGGTGCCGGTCGGTCGATGACTGCTTAGCGTCACTGGTATGCCGCACAGTCCGGATCGCGCCCAGGACCTGATCGATGCGTTGCGAGGATCAGAGGCTGCCCCAGACGAGGGTTGGGTGCCCCACGGCGCCGAACGCACCCGTCGGCAGTTGTTCACGCCGCCGAGTGGTCTTCGTGGTGCTCGACTAGGAGTCAAATCCTCGGCAGTGTGGGGCGCCGCGCTGCTGGTGGTGCTGGTCCTCATCGTCCTAGGGGTTCGTGTTGCCTGGGCCGAACGAGCAGCGCAACCCGAGCCAGTGGCTCGCCATGGAGGGGTTTCGGCGACCGGGGATATCACCGCCGACCACGCCGCCGGATCCGCACCCCCGGCCCGGCTCGCTCAGACGTCGACAGCTGGCCAGACCTCGGTGGAGGCTGGCGCGCCGAGCCCGACCGGTGCGGTAGTGCATGTGATCGGAGCAATCGAGAAGCCGGGTGTGGTGACGGTGACCGACGGAGCGCGGGTCAGCGACGTGGTGGAAGCAGCTGGTGGCGCCACCGACGTGGCCGAGCTCAACCTGATGAACCTGGCCAGGGTCGTGATGGATGGAGAGCGCATCTGGGTGCCCGTGACGGGAGCCGATCCACCACCGGATATCGCTGCCCCGGCTCCGAGCCCGGCATCGAGTCCGATGGCTGGCCAGGGCAGCGAGGTGAACTCCGGCCCGGCGGACTTGGTCGACATCAACACTGCGGATGAGGCGGGACTGCAGGAGTTGCCGGGGGTGGGTCCGGTGACGGCTGCTGCCATCGCGCAATGGCGTGCCGAGCATGGGAACTTCAGCACGGTCGATGAACTGCTGGAGGTCAGCGGCATCGGACCCCGAACCATCGAGACTTTGCGTCCGCTGATTCAGATCGGGCCATGAGATTCACGGCACATAGTGCGGATCGTGCCTCCACGGCTGCCCAGGCCACCCCTGACA
>JBATUU010000373.1:0-3196 GCA_049671385.1 Ornithinimicrobium sp.
GGGTAGGCAGGGGGACCGGACCTCCCATTCGAGCGAAAGGCCGCCACGATCCCGCCCAGGGGGCCGATGCGGCCAATAACGCATCGTTGGCGCGGGCATACCCTTCGCTTCGCAACGGAGGAAAGACTGCTGCCGTGCGAACCCGTGATCCCGAGGCCAGAGCCGGCCAGTCATCGGCCGGCATACCCGGTCCGCCGTCGGCTGCGAGATGGACGTGCACGTCGACCAAGGGCGGGGTCGGCAGCGCTGCCGGATCAATCCTCAGCAGCGGCGCATCGCGGGTCATCGGCACACCAGTCCACGCTCGCCCAAATCGGCATAGACCTCCTGATGGACCTGCGCTGCAGCAGCCCAGGTCGTTGACTCGACACTGTGCTGACGGGAGCGGCGGCCCATCTCGGCTCGAGCGTCCGGATCATCAAGCACGTCTTCGAAGGCCTGGGTGAACTGGTCGCCGGCGCCGGAGGCCACCAGTCGTCCTCGCCCGTGTGCCAACAGCCCCGGGATGTCCCCGACCGCGGTGGCCAAGCAGGCTCGACCACTGGCCATCGCCTCCAAGAGCTTCAGCGGTCCGGCATACCGGGTGACCGCGATATCGCGACGCGGAATGGCCATGACGTCCAGCAGACGGTAGTGCGCCGCGACCTGCTCGGCGGACACCTTGCCGGTGAAGACGCAGTCAACGCCAAGATGGCGCGCCTGCTGCTCCAACCGGGCACGCTCGGGACCGTCACCAACCAGAAGGATGGCCAGCTCCGGATGGCTGCTGCGTAGTCGGGCGGCCGACTCCAACAACAGGTCTAGTCCTTCGTAGCGCAACATCGTGGCGGTTGTACCGACGACGATCCGGTCCCTCAGCCCATAGTGCTGTAACAGGTCGGCGTCCGGTGGGCCTGGGGCGAACCGGACCGGGTCACAGCCGTTGGCCGCCACCGCTACCCGCCCCTGCAGGCTCGGGACGCTGCGTTCGAGCAGTCGGGCCAAGGACTCACCAGCGGCCACGACGGCATCGGCCTGGGACAGATGGCGTTCGAAATGTCGGCGCAAACCAGCCTCTAAAGCGCTGCGGGCACGTTCTGGCCGAAGCCGAGCGGTCTGCGCCGTGACGGCTCCCGCGAGGTCGAAGCGCACCTCGGCGACGAGGGGGAGCCCACGCTGACGGGCGGCCGAGAGTCCAGCGGAGCCGATCGCGGACGACCAATGCGTGTGCACGAGGTCGGCCCCGACCTCGTCGATCATCGTCACGGTCTCTCGGGTCAGCCGGGCAGGGTCGAGCGCGAAGGCTTGGATCCTTCGTCGGCGTCGTTCTGCCGGTGAAGGAGACAGGACGCGGATCCTCTCCCCGAAATCAACGCCGTCGAGCTGGGTCTGGACCGCCCCGCTTCCCTGCACCGACTGGCGTGAGGTCACCAGCACCCGCGGAGCCAGATCGGTCGAACGATCTTGCGCTGCGACCAATGCCGCACTGCGACTGGTGTAACCGGTGGACACGGGAAGCCAGGTCTCGACCAGGTGCAGTGGCCGCAATGACGTGCTCATCGGGCCACCACGGGTCGATACGCTCGCTCGACGTCGGACAAGGTGCTGGCCTGCCACCCGGAGTCCAACGCCGCGGCCACCATCCGGCCGAAGGTGTCTGCGGTCTCGGCATCGCGCATGAGGTCGTGCGGATCGAAGTAGACCACGGCCAAACCCTGGGGAGCCGCGTCGTGCAGGAGGCGTCCCCAGAGGTGTTCCCATTGCCCCAGCGAGTGCATTCCTGCGCCGGTTGACGGATCGGCTCCGGCTCGGATGCCATGCCAGGAGCAAAACGGTGTCCAGCGATGCGAGGGGCAGGCGGTCAGCGGGATCTGCAGGATGTCGCACCGATCGACCTCATCGTTGGCGGCGAACAGATAGCTGTCGCCGTCCATGGCAGCCGAGGCGAAGGCGGCGTACGGCTGGCCGGTCAGCGGAGACTTCGAGGCGAGCACCGAGGAGACGTAGCGCAACTCGGGGAACTCCTGGAGCACGGCGCTCATGCGGTGGTGGTCCTTGAAGTGCGGCGTGCGGAAGCCAACGGGCCGCACCCCCAGATGCGACTCGAAGACGTCCTGTGCCTGCCCGACCTCTTCGGTCATCCGCTGCGAGGAGAGGTGCCAGAACTCCTCCGTGGGGTTGAGCACCGGGTTATCCGGGTGGGTCTGGGTGTGGTTGACGATCTCGTGTCCGCCGCTCACCGCATACTCGTAGGGGGCCGGGTCCGCCTCCACCAGGGCGCCCACCGAGGCAACACTGATCGGGGCGCCATAGCCCGACATCAGGTCCACCAAACCAGGCAAAGCATCGGTGTCGGCCTGGTAGTCCAGGTCGACGGTGATCGCGAGTCGGTTGACGCCGTCGGGTCGACGAGCCGCTCTCGAGGGAAGCATCTGCCATAACGAGCGGTGGGAGACTTCCCGCGTGGCTTTGAGCGTCCCCGGCAGCACAGTATCCGCCGCGTTGAGCATCGCTGACCAGGGTTGGCGGACGGTGGTCTGGTAACGCGGCCGAGCTCCAGCGCCAGGTCGCCTGCGACCGTTCACCATCCCCGGGCTCGCTTCCCGATAGCTGTGCTCCGGATCGAGCACAGATCACGAAGGCCACCACACCTACCGAGCACGCGGACTCCCACCCATCATGGTCGAACAACTGCCGCCGACGTCATCCGGGACATTTATCGAGCCGTATCGACGATCACGGCACGGCGCTGAACGTGCAATAGCACGCCACTGCCAGTATTACGCATACGCTTCTGCTTTGCCGTCCTCTGCCGATCGGTGTTTCGTCATGTCCCAGCGGATTCACATCCTTCACTGCGATGTCCCCACGGGTGCTGCGACCGACCCCTGCTGCCCATGGTGATGTGGTGACCGGGCGCAGTCTCGACCGCGACGCGCTGGCCGGGGGGACAGGAAATCGCAAGGCGACGCTGCGAGCTGGCATCCGGCTGCTTGAAGAGCTCCCCGGCGGTCGGCGGGCCCTGGCGCTCCTGATTGCGCTCACTTTGGGGGAGGTGGGCGCGCAGGTCGTGGTCGCACTCGCCGCTCGCAACCTGCTGCAGGCGGTCACCCAGAATGACCCTCGCTTTCCGGTGCTGCCGGTGGTCGTGGCTGCATTGGCCGCCGTGGTGACGTTCGTGCTCGTACGCGCTCGGCACCGACACCAAGAGCGCCTT
>JBATUU010000374.1:0-3568 GCA_049671385.1 Ornithinimicrobium sp.
GGCTGGGCATGCGACTGGGGCGACTGGACACGGTGGTCCTCCTGAGAACTCGACGCTGAGTGGGCCTATCGCCAGCGTGGTGGGCGATAGCGTGCTGTGTGCAGGATGCTCTTGAAATACAAACGTAGTCCGACAGTCCTGTCAAGGATTTTTCTATAAAACCAACAAAATCCAAGATAAATTACGGCCAACTGTCTGTTTCTGTTGACTAGGTACTTGACCAGTGGCAGGGTCTGAGGATGGCATCGGCATTATGGTCCATGCACACCGTGCTGTTTCAGGGTGGGAGTCTGGCCCGACCGACTCAGACGACGCTCGGATCGCCTGGAGATGACGATGGGGAGTGAGCGCTGATGGCTGCATTGGCCCGTCAACGACGCCAAGAAATTCTGGCCCGGGTACGGCGCGATGGTGCGGTGCGAGTGGCTGAGCTCGTCGAGGCTCTCGACGTCTCCGATATGACCATCCGCCGCGACATCAGCCAACTGGCCGATCGCGGTCTTCTGGTCCGCGTGCATGGTGGCGCGACCGTGGCGGACGCCCCGCGATCCAGCCACGAGCCGGCGTTCACCACCAAGTTGGGGGAGCAGGTCGAGGAGAAGCTTGCGATCGCGCGTGCTGCAGCCGAGTTGGTGCCGCCCGGATCATCGGTGGCGCTTTCGGCTGGCACCACCACTCTGGCGCTTGCTCAGGAGCTGCGCGGGGTGGCTGATCTGACGGTCGTGACCAACTCCATCCCAGTGGCCAATGCCCTGCACGATCCCGACCGACGTGACCAGGTGGTCATCCTGACCGGTGGCACCCGCACGCCCTCGGACGCCCTCGTGGGTCCGGTAGCGGTGAGTTCATTGCAGGACCTGCATGTCGATCAAGTCTTTCTGGGCGTGCACGGGTTCAGTGAGCGCACCGGATGCACCAGCCCCAACATGACCGAAGCGGCGATGAACAAGGCCCTCATTGCAGCCGCAGCATGCACCGTGGTGGTGGCTGACCACACCAAACTGCGGCTGGTGGGGCTGTCGATGATCTTGCCGTTGGACGATATCGACGTCTTGGTCAGCGATGCGGGTTTGGCTGAAGACGACCAGGCCATGCTCCGCGGCCACGTGGGACAGCTCCTCGTCCCGGCCAAGGAGCATCACAACGTGTGGACCATGGAGGACAGTCGATGAGCGGTCCGGTGCGACGCACGCACCTGCCGATGGCCGATGGCCGTGACCTCTTTTACTTCGATCAAGCGTGTGAGCAGGATGGGGCCACAGCTGAGGGTACGGACCGTCGCCAGGGCGATAGTCGGGACTTGCCTGCGATGTCGGCTGGAGCCCGGATGCGACGGGACCCCTTGACGGGCGAATGGATACCACTGGCAACCCACCGGATGAACCGGACCCATCTGCCTGCCAAAGCTGACTGCCCGTTATGCCCTACACGGTCTGGAGAGCCGGCGACGGAGATCCCGGCCGCAGACTACGAGGTCGTGGTTTTCGAGAATCGCTTCCCCTCCCTGAACGTCCGCGAGGCGGCGACCGCCTCCTGGGTCGATGACCAGCACATCTGGCCTGAGCAAGCTTCTGCAGGGCGGTGTGAAGTGGTGTGCTTCACCAGCGACCATGAGTCGAGTTTTGCGGCGCTCGCACCGAGCAATGCTCGGACGGTCATTGAGGCATGGGTGGACCGGACCCGTGAGTTGATGGCGATGCCAAGCGTCCAATCGGTGTTTTGCTTCGAGAATCGCGGCGAGGAGATCGGGGTGACGCTGGGCCACCCGCACGGTCAGATCTATGCCTACCCATACGTCCCGCCCCGCAGCGCCCAACATGTGGCCCGGGCGGGCGAGCACTTCGCGGCGACCGGCAACGACCTTTTGGGCGATGTGCTCACCGCCGAGCGGACCTCGGGTCGACGGATGGTGCTGTCCGGCGAGCACTGGACAGCCTTCGTCCCTGCAGCCGCACGCTGGCCGGTCGAAGTGCACCTGGTGCCGCATCGGCACGTGTTGGACCTTTCGGAGACCAACGAGGCCGAGCGGGCCGAGCTGGCCCACATCTATCCATCCCTCTTACGCGCTTTGGACCAATTCTTCGTCGGGTCAGACGGTGCCGCCATCGCGCTGCCTTACATCGCCGGCTGGTTCGCCGCGCCCAAGAGTGCTGAACGGCAGACCACACCGCAGGCCTGTCCCCGGTTGCATCTCCAGGTGTTCTCGGTCATGCGCGCCCCAGGGAAGCTGAAGTACTTGGCTGGCTCGGAGTCGGCCCAGGGAGCCTGGGTCTCAGACACCACTCCGGAGTTGATCGCCGACCGGCTGCAGGCAGTCGCGGCGCAGGGGGTATGAGGTGGCAGAAGGTGACTCTGATCTGGACTGGGTGACGTCGTCACCCCCAGATGAGTTCGGGGAGCGGGTCAAGCAGGCCTTCGCCGTGGTCTTCGGTAGCCCTGCCCAGGGAGTATGGGCTGCGCCAGGACGGGTGAACCTTATCGGGGAGCATCTTGACTACAACGGTGGCCCGGTGCTGCCGCTCGCGATTCCACACCGCACGATGATCGCGGCCGCAGCGCGTGAGGGCTGCACCATCAGGCTGCGTTCCGTGCAGGACCCGATGACCTGGGATGGCTCCATCTCAGACCTGGTGCCAGGTGGTGTTCCCGGATGGTGCGCATACGCCGCCGGTGTGCTGTGGGCGATGCGGGAGGCCGGCCACGATGTCACCGGGATGGACCTGCTGGTCGACAGTGAGGTGCCGTTTGGCGCCGGGTTGTCATCATCGGCTGCACTGACCTGCGCTATTGCGCTCGCGGCCTACGACCTGTGTGTTCCCTCGAGCGCCGACCTAGACCGGCGCACCATCGCGCAGTGGTGCGTGCGAGCAGAGAACGAGTTCGCCGGTGCCCCGACCGGCGGCATGGATCAGGCCGTTGTGCTGCGCGCCGAAGCCGACCATGCCTTCCTCCTGGACTGCGCCACCTTCGATGCCGAGCACCTATTAGTGCCCGGCGACGCAGAGCTCCTCGTCGTCGACACCCGCAGCCACCACGCGTTGATTGACGGCAAATACGGTGGACGCCGGCAGGCCAGTGAACGTGCTGCTGCCGAGTTAGGTGTCGACTGTCTGGCTGGTGTGGATCATGCGGACCTTGCCACAGTGCTGGCCCGGATCGATGACAGTGAGTTGCAAGGGGTTGTCCGCCACGTGGTGACCGAGACCTCCAGGGTTCGCGAGGTCGCCGAGCTTTTACGCGCGGGTCAGTTGGCACAGATCGGTCCGTTGCTGGTGCACTCTCACCTTTCGATGCGCGATGACCTGGTGATTTCGACCCCGGAGCTCGACCTCGTCGTGGAGTCCGCGATGCACGCCGGAGGGCTGGGGGCCAGGATGACAGGCGGAGGATTCGGCGGCTCCGCTGTGGTGCTGGTCCGTCCCGGAGAGCGCGGACACGTAGCGGCGCACATTGCGAGGGCCTTTGAGCAAGCTGGTTGTGGCCGACCAGGCATGATCCGGGTGCATGCCGCACCGGCCGCCGCGCGTCTCGTGTGAGTCTGATCACCCAGCGTTGCTGGCCGATCCGG
>JBATUU010000375.1:0-14155 GCA_049671385.1 Ornithinimicrobium sp.
ACCCGGCACCGGCGCTTCGCGCGTCCTCACCGATGATCTCAGCCAACCCACCCTCATCGACCGCTACTTGGTAGGCGCCCAATTGCGGGTGATGGGTGATATCGGCGGCCGCAGGTTTGCTGCTGCCGGTCTTGAGATCGATGACCACGTATGCGCCCTCCGCGTCTCGCTCCAGCCGGTCCAGCTGGCCGCGCAGCCGAGCCCGGCCTACCTGCACTTCGGCGGGCGCCTCGACTGCAACCACATAGCGACCTGCTGCGATCATGGCTTTGCGGTATGCGTCGTAGCGTGCCAGCATCTCGCCGCCGCGGGCCTGAGCTCGGGTAGAGATCCATGAGTCGGCTTGGCCAAGCCGTGGCCAGAGCTCAACAAGACGCGCTTGGAGGTCGGCCAGGTCCGCCGCGGGGTCTTGCGCCACGATCTCGTGAATCAGCGTGCCCATCGAACTGGCCAGATGGCTGGGACCTTCACCCCCGTGGTTGGTCAGCAACCAGCGCAGAGCGCATTCACTGTATGCCTGCACCTTCGAAGGCGAGACCGGCACCGGACCGCGCGGCACCCTGTTCGCGGTGCTGCTCACGGGACGCGCATCAGCCCACGTCGAAGGCTCGGCCCAGGGCACATCGTGGGCCGCGAGGAGTAACAGCTGATCGGCACACCCATCCCGTCGCAGGATGTCGCCACTGCGGTGGGCTTGCACCAGCTCCCGGCGCAGCTCGGCCACCAGGCCGCGCAACGTCAGACGTGCCGGAATGCTGGGATGGCTGCGTAGCTCATGGGCCGGATCAATCAGATCGATGAATGCCGAGGGTTGCTCATCGACGCTGGCAACCGCAGTGACGATCAACTGCTCGGTGGAGCGCGTCACCGATACGTAGAACTGCCGCAGCTCATCGGACCACACCTGGTTTTGCGCCGACCGGAGCCCTGCCGATCCCTGAATCGGTAGATCCTGCATGGCATCGACGAGCGCCTCGGCCCCCAACAAACTGCCGCGCAACTTCAGGTTGGGCCACAACCCCTCCTGCACGCCGAGGACCGCCACGATGGACCACTGCCGGCCTGCTGCGGCTGCTGGCGTCAACACGCTGACTCCCTCACCGCGTGGAGTCCGGGCTACCAATGAATCGGGGAGAACTTTCTGTGCCATCACATGCTCGACGAAGCCTCGCACATCGCCTGCGCTCGCTCCGGAGGCGTGATCTTGAGCCTGCCCGAAGAGCAACATCACCGCATCGAGATGTCGATCAGCGCGGGCCCCTGTCGCTCCGCCAGCCTGCGAGGCTCGTGCCCACTGATCCGCCAGCCCGGTGGCGTTCCATAGCGCCCAGAGCAACGCGTGGGCCGTGACCTGCGAAGAGGCACCTGCAACCCGCATTGCCTTCCGGCCGGCGCCGAGGACCGCTCCCAGCCGTGCCATGGGGTCGAGGTCCACTTCCAGGTGACCAGCGCTCACCATCCACGTCGGGTCGAGCACCCATCGTCCGATCACGTCGTCGATCGGCTCCTGACTACCCGGCACCCCTGCAAGCGGGGAGTCGGCCTGCTGGGCGGGGTCGGGAACGTGTTGGCGGACGGCACGCCGCAGCCGCCGCAGTGCGACGGGATCGGCTCCGCCGAGCGGAGAGGTCAAGAGTTCCAACAAGGTTTCGGTCCCTACCTGATCGAGCCCATCGAAGTGGCTCTCGAACACCACTTGGCAGGCGAGCAGCAGCGGCCTGGTTGCCGGGTCAACGGCAAGCGGTAGACCGGTGAGTTGGGCATGCACCGGCACCCCGGCCATTCCCAGGACGCGCCGGATAGCTGCATGCTGAGCGTGAGATCGGGCGATGACGGCCATCTGGGACCACGGCTGTCCATCGAGCACATGAGCCCGGCGCAACCGGTGTCCAATCAGCTCGGCTTCTTGGGCGGGGGTGGCTGTAATGGCTACCTCCACCCGGCCGCCGTCGCGGTTCGTCGGTGGCATCCGGTGCTCGCGCCCTGTGCTGACCCCGATCCGGTCGGCCACCCGGTGACCTATCGCGGCCACTTCTTCTGGCTGACGATGGTCCGTTGCCAAGACGAAGCGAGTCGATCTGCTCTGCGGGCCACCGCCAGCGTGCAGGTCGTCTGCGAGCTCGACGAACCGGCGTCCGATAGCGCCGCGAAAGGCCTGCACCACGCTGTCGCCGTCACCGAGCATGACGACCCGTTGCCCCGCGTGGTGAAGGGCAGACAGCAAGGCGGCCCCTGACGCAGTGAGCTCGTGGGCGTCGTCGACGACAAGAAGCTCCAGGCGCTCACGAATGTGTGCGCACAACTGCGCATCTGCTGCCAACGCATCAGCGGCGGCGACTGCGATGTACGCAGGGTCGAAGGCGCCGGGGGCTGCGAGCGCCACCACCTGCTCATACTCCGCCAGCACGTCAGCCGCGGCCATCCATTCCGCGCGATCATGCTGCTGAGCCATGGCCCGCAGGTCTTGCGGACTCACCCCATGCTCAACGCATCGCATCAGCAGGTCGCGGAGCTGGCCTCGGAAGCCCACTGTGCCGATCGCTGCTCGGATGTTCTCCGGCCACCGCGGCGTATGGGCTGAGCGCTGTCCCGCAGCGCCGTCGTGCTGATGCCCCTGCAGCAACTCAGCAATCAACGCATCCTGCTCGGCGCCCGTCAAGAGGCGAGGCATCGGATCCGGCGGCTCAGCACGGATCGCTGCATGCCGCAGGATCGTGAAAGCGAGGGAGGAGGTGGTGCGGACCAAAGGCTCGGTCCTGGTGTGGTCGACACGCTCACTGAGCGCAATTTCGTGCCGGGCAGCTATCTCGCGCGTCGGCGCGATCAACAGTGCGGCGCCAGGGTCGCGGCCGGAGTCGATGAAGTCCTCGATGATCCCCCGAGCCAGGGTGCTCTTGCCGGTCCCCGGCGATCCGAGGGCGAGCATGACATGTGGCGGCTTTGCGCGGGCCGCAGCCAGCACAGCGCGCGACTGGGCGTCCGGTCGCGGCCCGGGTGTCCGTTCGCACTCGACCGCACCCGTTGAAGACGGTGTCATGCCACCATCAGATCAGTTCCCACCGACCAACCTCTGCGTGGCATCGCAGACCAGGGGTGCGGTGCGCGACACTCACCTCGATGCCGCATACTGGCTGCCCTGCCCGGGAAAGTCTCGGCGGTGACGAGGAGGACCTGGCGTGGAGATTCGTGTTGGCGTGCGCAACGTAGCTCGGGAGCTGGCGTTCCAGTCGGATCAGACCCGCGACGAGGTTCGGGATGCGGTGGCCGAGGGCCTGACTACCGCCCATGGCGTGATCTCGTTGAGCGATGATCACGGTCGGCTCATCATGGTGCCGGCTGACGCCTTGGGCTATGTGGAGATTGGCGTCACCGAAAAGGGCAAGGTCGGCTTCGGTTCAGCCTGATCGGCACCTCCAGCGCCAGGCCTGATTAACTCCTGGCTGCTTTCGGTCGTAGACTCGGGATTACCCATGGTGCCCGGTCGGCACGACCGTATGACTCCCTAAAGTCGCAACAAGACAATCCCCGATCGGCCCTCACTTCCGCCCAGTTCACGTTTGGGCGTCGCCGATCAGAGAGATTGATGGAAGAAACACGCAGTTTCGCCGATTTTGATATCCACCCCGATGTGGTCACCGCGCTTGCCGAGCACGGGATCACCCACCCATTCCCAATTCAGGCAATGACCTTGCCGGTTGCCTTGAGCGGCCACGACATCATTGGGCAGGCCAAGACCGGCACGGGCAAAACGCTCGGTTTCGGACTTCCGATCTTGCAGCGCGTCATCTCCCCGACCGACCCGGGCTTCGCCGGCGTCGCTGCCCAGGGGGCTCCTCAGGCCCTTGCCGTCGCCCCTACCCGGGAGTTGGCCAGCCAAGTCGCTCAGGACATCATGCGGGCAGGCGCAAAGCGTGGGATCCGCGTATTGACTGTCTATGGCGGTCGAGCCTACGAGCCGCAGATCGACGCGCTCAAGGCTGGTGTCGAGATCGTGGTCGGCACCCCCGGCCGGTTAATCGACTTGGCTGAAAAGGGACACCTGTCACTGGCGCACGCACGCACGGTCGTGCTCGATGAGGCCGACGAGATGCTGGATCTCGGCTTCCTCCCCGACGTCGAAAAACTCTTGTCGATGACGCCCGCGGGCCGCCAAACCATGCTCTTCAGCGCCACCATGCCAGGTGCGGTCGTCTCGCTGGCCCGCAGCTATATGACACAACCGACACACATACGGGCGATCACCGACGGGGATGACAAGCACACCATCGCTGCGGTCGAGCACTTCGTCTACCGGGCTCACGCGATGGACAAGATCGAAATGGTTGCTCGGATCATGCAGTCGCAGGGACGGGGCCTGTCTATCGTGTTTGCGCGCACCAAGCGCACAGCGGCCAAGGTCGCCGACGAGTTGAGTCAGCGTGGCTTCGCAGCCGCAGCCATTCACGGCGACCTGGGCCAAGGTGCCCGCGAGCAGGCGCTGCGGGCTTTCCGGACCGGCAAGGTGGATATCTTGGTCGCTACGGATGTTGCCGCTCGCGGTATCGATGTTGAGTTGGTGACCCACGTCATCAACTACCAGTGCCCCGAGGACGAAAAGACCTATCTGCACCGCACCGGGCGCACCGGCCGGGCCGGCGCCACCGGAGTGGCCGTCACCTTCGTGGACTGGGACGACCTGCATCGGTGGACCTTGATCAACAAGGCGCTGGATCTGGGCATCCCCGGTCCGCAGGAGACGTACTCCTCCTCGCCTCACCTGTTCAGCGACTTGGACATCCCCGAGGGCACCAAAGGCACGCTGCCCCGCTCCGAGCGCACCCGCGCCGGGCTGGGTGCCGAGCACATCGAAGACATCGAAGGATCGGCGCAGAAGCGCTCCGCGGGCTCTGGCCGAGGCGGTGGCTCTCGGCAGTCAGGTCGCGGCCGCTCAGGCGGTTCAGGCGCCGACGGAGCCGGTCAAGGCTCCGGCAGTCAGGGCGGACACTCTGGGCACGGTCGGCGTCAGCGCCCGGCGCGCACCAGCACGGTGGAGACCTCGCCTGCTGGCTCTGATGGAAGCAACAAGAGGCGCCGTCGACGTCGCGGTGGCAAGGGCACGGGCGGCCAGGGCTCAGCGGTGGCCCCGAGCTAACGACGGCTATCCACCACACCCTTCAGGAGTCGTCGGTCGGCGGCGGCGAAGCACCGTTCTGAGAGGCGTCAGCGGTCGCAGCCAGCGCATCCAAACCGGCCCAGCCAGGCTGCGGTGGGCCGATCGCGAGTCCTGGTGGGCAATGGGCCTGCACCGGGCACCAGCGACACAGCGCGCCTGGCACCGGCTCAAAGGCTGCCGACTCACGGCCGGCCAGCGCATAGTCCTCGTGGGCGGCACGTAGGTCAACACCGATCGATTCTGCTTCGCGGAGTTTGCGGGCCAACGACTCCTGCGTATGCGTATGCACGTCCCGCAAACCAGTGGGCAGGTGATGCAACTCCACCGTGCGCACCGGACGACGAAACATCCGGGACAGCGCTAACGCGTACAGCCCCAAAGCCAGCGAGGTGCGCGCCGCGCCACCTGATGCAGCGCTCGCTCCCGTTTTGTAGTCGATGACCACCAGCTCTCCGCCACGGTCCTCGACCCGGTCCACACGACCGGTGATCGCCAAATCGCCGGTCGGCATGGCGACGGTGCGCTCGATGGCCTCCGGTTCCTGGTGGCGGTCAATGGATCTGAGGTAGTTGACCACCCAGGCCCCGGCTCGATGGCGCCACTGTTCACTCTGGCCAGCATCCATGAAGCCGCTCGACTGCCACACCTGCGCCACAAGCGCATGGACCTGCTGCGGCGTACGTTGAGTGTGGGGCAGATCCCAAAACCGGCTGAGCGTTGCGTGCACCGAGTTGCCGACCGAGATAATCGCACGCTGTGGGCTCTGTTCAAGGCGCGGACGATCCAGATAGATCATCCGATATGCCCGTGGGCAGGTGAGCCATTGACCTAGGCGAGAGGGGCTGACCGACAGCAGTCGGGTGTGCTCGCTCACTGAGGCACGCGCATCGACGGGGCTCCGAGCAGGCCACTTCCGGTGCCTCGTTCGAGGATTCGATCGAAATCACGCGGGTCCGTCGTGCAGGCTGCCAGTCGAGTGGACTTACCGGTGCCGTGGAAGTCGCTGGACCCGGTGCCGATCACCCCGAGTGCGGCGCGCAGCGCGTCGGCGCGCCTGCGGTCCATCGGTGCATGATCCGGGTGATCGACCTCGAAGCCGGCCAGCCCGACGTCCACCAGCTCGCTGACCTGGCGGTCGGTGATCGTTCGACCTCTGCTGCTGGCAAACGGGTGCGCCATGATCGCTACTCCCCCGGCTGCTGCAATCGCCTGTACCGCCTCGACCGTGGGAGGCGCCCAGTGCCGCACGTAGTAGCGGCTCGACCCATGCAACACCGTGGCGAAGACCGCATTGCGATCGGCAAACGCACCCGTACGCACCAAGGCATCTGCGACATGTGGTCTTCCCAAGGTTACCCCCTGTCCGACATGCGCCACGATCGCTTCGTAATCCACTGGGTATCCGTCGGCCGCCAACAGCTGGACGGTCCGTTGGAAGCGCTCCTCCCGGTGCGCTCGGATGGATCCCATCAGGTCGTTCATGGCGCTGTTCAGCGGGTCGGTGAAGTAGGCCAGGGTATGCACCGACACCCCGTCTACCTGGGTTGAAAGTTCGACACCAGGCACGATAGTGACACCGTACTCGCGGCCCGCGGCGTCGGCCTGGGCCCACCCGGCGATCACGTCATGATCGGTCAGGCCGAGCACATCGACACCGGCCTGCGCCGCTTCGCGCACCAACTCCGCCGGGCTTTGGGTGCCGTCGCTGCACGTCGTGTGAGCATGCAGATCAATGACCTGCATGCCCTGCGTCGTCCCGGACCTCGTCATGGTCACCACCGTAGGCGGTCAGTCCTGGACAGCACCCAGCGATCGTCGTCGGGCCCTCTGCGCAGAGCGGTCCAACCCGAATCGCAGCCGCGCTGCATACCCCCCGATGGACAGACCTGCGGCAAGCCCCAGACCCACTGAAATGGCAGCGATCATCTGAATGAGCGCCACGTCGGCCAATTGGCGCGAGGGGGTCATCAACAGAAAAACAGCTCGGTAGACCGCGAGACCCGGCAGCAAGGGGACGATCGCTGCTGTGCTGATCGCCAACTCCGGGACACGCAGCCGGTAGTGCAACGCGTAGGCCAAGGCACCCACAGAGCTCGCCGCCACTGCAGAGGCCGCCGCCTGCTCCAGCGTCGCCGCCGTGGCTGCGGCAAAGGTCAGCCAGCCGACAGCTCCCAGAGCGGCTCCGACCAACGTGGCACGCAGACCGGTGTAGTGAGTGAGGCAGAACCCGACCGCCACGATGATCGAACCGATGGTCCCTTCAAGCAGACTTCCGTCGTCTCTGACATACGGGGAAACAGTCATAGCGATCTCGGCACCATTGGCCAGCGAGAGCACGATAGCGACACCCACGGCGATACCGATCGTCATCATCAGGACTTCCAGGCCGCGAGCACCCGCTGTCACGTAATAGCCGTCGATAGCGTCTTGCGCCGCTCCCATCACAGACAGCCCAGCGAGCAGGACGATGATGCCCGAGACCACGACGAGCGAGGGCTCACTGATCCCGGGTAGTTCCAGGCCCAGCCCGCCTCGGCCTGCTTCGCCCTCGGGTGAGGACCTCGCCCAAAAGAGGCCGACCGCGATCACCGTCGGTATGGCGGCGCTCACAGCCTGGTTGAAGAAGGACGGGACCCCGATGTCGTACAGCACTCGCTGAACCCGGTCGACGATGGCAGCACTCAACCCCGCGACGACCCACATAGCCGGGGCCGCCCCGAAGAGCACCACGACACCCACTGCTGTGAGTGCTTTGCCGAGGGTCACCACCCACCGCCGGTAGGCGTGCGGTGCAGTCAGGATGCGACTGAGCCGTGCGCGGGCGTCTTGGACGGACATCATCTCCGGCCGAGAACTGGACCGCGTCTGCTCGTCCTGGAGGCGGGCCTCGCTGGAGCTTTTGAGGTCGTCGACGAGTCCCTGCAGTCGCTCCAAGCGCGTGAAGTCGAGTGAACGCACTTTGATGACCCGCATCACGGACAGCGGGTCCTCGTACACGCCGCGCTGCATCGACACCGAAATCGACGTGTAGGTGATGTCCACCGACGTCGACTTCACGCCATACGCGGAAGTGACCCGCAACACGGTCGCCACGACCTCCGCAGCCGAGGCTCCCGTGGACAGAGCCGCCTCACCGATCCGCAACGCCAAGTCCAACACTGCCCGAGCATGATGTTGTGACACGTCGTCGTTGTCACCTGCCACAGCGATCGGCACCGTGGGGGGACCGAGGCCGCGCACCACGTAGTTGGCACGATCTCGCCACACTTTGCCCACCGATGCCGGTGCCTTGAGCTGTGGCCCGGTGATCTCCGCGCCCCGCGGCTTGCCAGCACCGATGTTGAAACTGCTCGAGCTCACCCAAGCAGCCTAGGCTTGCGGCGCGGCGGGCAACGAATCTGGCATGCCACGATGGGACCATGAGCGAGGAGCAGACACAGGCAGAGCACCGCAGCCGTCCCACCGGTGCGGCATTCCGCGAGTTCATGACCACCGGATGGCGAGCGGGCGAGGATAGGGTGACGCCGCCCAGTCCAGTTGCACCCTTCGCTGCTACTCGTCGAGAGCAGGTCAGCGAGGCCTTTGCCGGTGAACGTCTGGTCATCCCCGCGGGTGGGCTGAAGGTGCGCAGCAATGACACCGACTACGTGTTTCGACCGCACAGCGCGTTTGCACATTTGACCGGGCTAGGGGCGGATCGGGAGGCAGACGCGGTTTTGGTGCTGGAGCCTGTCCAGGATGAGGGCGGCCATGATGCGGTGCTCTACATGAGGCCGCCGGCCGGCCGGGACAGCGCCGAGTTCTTCGCCGACTCTCGGATGGGTGAGTACTGGATAGGCTCGCGCCCCGACCTTGACGACGTCGCCTCCGAGTTGACGATCATGACTAAGGATTTGGGCGAGTTGGCGGGCGCCGTCGCCAAGGATTTGCCCTCGACCCGGCTACGGGTCGTGCGTGATGCTGACCGTGAGGTCACCGCCCTGATCGATCAGGTCCGCTCCCACGTTGTCGGTGAGGACCTGGACAAGGCCTCGCGCGCGAGAGCCGAGCACGAGGCCCAAGACGCTGACACGGCCCTGGCCCGGCACTTATCGACCCTGCGCCTGGTCAAAGACGATTGGGAGATCGAGCAGATGGTGCAGGCCACCGAGGCCACAGCGCGTGCCTTTGACGCGGTCGTTGATGCACTGCCCGAAGCGGCCGACTCTGCGCGTGGCGAACGCTGGATCGAGGGTGTTTTCGGCCTGCACGCCCGGCACGAGGGCAACGGTGTTGGGTATGACTCGATCTGCGCTGCAGGTGACCACGCCACGACCCTGCATTGGATCCGCAACACCGGGGAGGTGAATGCCGACGAGTTGCTCTTGCTCGATGCTGGGGTCGAGACCGATGCGCTCTACACGGCGGATGTGACCCGAACGTTGCCGGTCAGCGGCGCCTTCAGTCCGCCTCAACGCCGGGTGTATGAGGCTGTGCTCGCCGCCCAAGATGCCGGCCTTGCCGCGTGCAAGCCCGGCAACAGGTTCAGCGACGTGCACGCGGCAGCTATTCGCGTGATCGCCGAAACGCTCTTTGACTGGGGCTTGTTGCCCGAGGGCGTCGGCGTGGAGGAGACCCTGGACGCTGAGACCGGACAGTTCCACCGCCGGTGGATGGTGCACGGCACCAGCCATCACTTGGGCATCGATGTCCACGACTGCGCGTTGGCTGTGCGGGAGGACTACATGGAGGGCGTCCTGCGCGAGGGCATGGTGATTACCGTCGAGCCGGGGCTGTATTTCAAGTCTGATGATGAGTTGGTGCCCAATGAGCTGCGTGGCATCGGCGTGCGGATCGAAGACGATGTGTTGATCACCGCAGAGGGCTACCGGAATCTCTCGGCCATGCTGCCGCGGGATGCCGACGGGGTCGAGGCGTGGATCGCTGCGGGAGGGCAGCGCTGAGACAGGTTCAGTCTCGGGCGGTCTCCATCGCGTCGAGCAACTCGCGCGCTCGCTCGGCATGTTTGTGCTCGGTCAACACCTCATACCGGGTGGCCACGACTTGGGACACCGAGGTGAAATCCCGCCGTCCCTGAGTCATCGCATAGCCGATGAGTGCCCATACCACCCCGAAGAAGGCTCCAAAGCCAACGCAGTAGATGATGGTCATCAAGGCATCGCCAGAGTTCGCGAACAAGGCAAAGATAAGGCCGATGAACAGTCCTAGCCATGCTCCGGAGAGCACCCCACCCATCGCGACCCGAGGCGCGGTCAACCGCCCGGTGACTCGCTCGACTTGTCGCAAATCTGTGCCGACGATCATGCAGTTCTCGACCGGGAACTCTTCGTCGGACAAGTAGTCCACGGCCCGCTGAGCATCCTGATATTTGTCGAAGACGCCCAGCGACATCGGATAGTTCAGCGTCAAACCGGAGCCGAAGCGCCGCGAGCGGGAGCCACCTGGGGGCGAAGAACTGGTCACATCCCCCAGTGTCCCATTATAGACGGGTCAGAGCGATAGGCGGACGCTCAGCGCTTGCGGAAGCGGCGGCGCGGCTTGACCGGCCGCCGAGCGATGTCCGCCGGCGTCGCGTGCCGAAAGGCGCGGTCAGCAGAGGCGATATAGGTGATGAGCATGATGGTGATGCTCTCCTCCCAGGAGTAAAAGTAGGTGACACTCATTACTACACCGCGAGAAGACAACTTGTTCCATCTCACGTCGTGATGCGGGTCACCGCGTCAGGGAACACTGCACGCACTGCCACTCGATCCGCGTCTTGGTCGGTATCGTGCCTGGGGTGAGCACTTCGCGCGTATTCGTCGCCCGCCTCGCCGGGGTCAGTGTGTTTGACCCGCTCGGCGACGAGGTCGGGCGGGTGCGTGACGTCGTGGTTGCCCTTAGCCCCCGCTCCTCCAGCATGGCGCGGGGCGTCCGCGTGGTGGGTCTGGTGGTTGAGGTGCCAGGGCGACGTCGCGTGTTCTTGCCCATGACCCGGGTAACCAGCATCGATGCCGGCCAGGTGATCACGACCGGACTGGTCAACATGCGCCGATTCGAGCAGCGCCGAGCCGAGACGTTGGCCGTCGCTGAGTTGCTTGACCGCTCCGTCACCGTCATGAATGAGGATGAAGAGACCTTCGCGGCTGTCGTTGAAGACCTCGGGCTCGATCTACTGCGCACCCGCGAGTGGCGGATGACCAAGGCGTTCGTCCGCAAGGGCGCCCCCGGTGGCCGCCGCAAAAGCAGTCTGGGGCTGCGCCGCAGACGGGGTGACACCGTCCTGGTCGATATCGAGACTGTCTCCGGTTTGGCCCTCAGCGGCCCACCGCAGGCCGTCGACGCGTTGCTGGAGGCCTTCGAGGGCTTCAAGACCGCCGACTTGGCCGAAGCGATCCACGACCTGGCCCCGAAGCGTCGACAAGAAGTAGCTGATGCTCTGGACGACAACATCCTGGCCGATGTGCTCGAAGAGTTGCCGCAGGATGACCGAGTCGAAATCCTCAGCAATCTCGAGGCTGAGCGGGCGGCTGACGTGCTGGAAGAGATGCAGCCCGATGACGCGACAGACCTGATCTCCGAGCTGCCGGAGGATCTGGCCGAGCAGCTGCTGCAGGTGATGGAGCCAGACGAGGCCGCACCCATCCGCCGGTTGCTGGCCTACGACGACGACACTGCCGGCGGCCTGATGACCCCGGAGCCGGTGATCTTGGGGCCGGAGGACAGCATCGCCGAGGCGTTGGCGCTGGTGCGCCGCCAGGAGTTGTCTCCCGCTCTGGCCTCGTTGGTCTTCGTTACCCGCCCGCCGCATGAGACCCCCACCGGCAAGTACCTGGGCGTCGTGCACATTCAACGTCTGTTGCGAGAGCCACCGCACACCCCTGTGGGCGAGGTGCTGGACAAAGCGATCAAACCCATCCGACCAGAAGCGACTCTCAGCTCGTTGACCAGGATGCTTGCGACATACAACCTGGTTGCCTTGCCGGTCACCGACCCGGGTGGACAACTGCTGGGTGCGGTGAGTGTCGATGACGTGCTCGACCATTTACTGCCCCAGGACTGGCGCGAAAAGGACGATGTGTTGGAGGTGACGCACCATGGCTGAGCTCAGGCGCTCATCGCGCAGACCACGGCTACGTGCGGATAAAGCACGCTCCAGCGAGCGGTTGGACCAGCCGAAAACCAAGGAGCGCGGCCGACTGTGGCGTCCCAACATGGACCCCGACACGTTCGGAAGGTTCGCGGAGGGATTCGCCCGCTTCATGGGTACGGCTCGGTTCTTGGCGTACATGTCACTCTTCGTGGCGATATGGCTGCTCTGGAACAGCCTCGCCCCTACGCCGGTCCGTTTCGACCCGTACGCCTTCATCTTCTTGACCTTGATGCTCAGCCTGCAAGCCTCGTATGCGGCGCCGCTGATCCTGTTGGCGCAGAATCGGCAGGCTGACCGCGACAAGGTCACGGTTGAGCAGGATCGCAGCCGGGACGAGCGCGCGCTCGCTGAGACGGAATTCCTGACTCGAGAGGTCGCTTCGCTGCGGATCGCGATGCGTGACACGGCCACTCGCGACTTTGTGCGCTCGGAGCTGCGAAGCCTTCTGGACGATATGGAGGAGCGCGGTCTGCGGGTCCGCGCCGATCCACCCGAGTCGGAGTCGTCCTCGGAGACCACTGCCTGACCTCCGTCGAGACACTCGCCGGCCCGGCGGGTGATCATGCCGAACGTGCTGCGCGATCCGCGACATCGCGGCTCTACCATTGAGACATGCCAGCACCCTCGCTCGATGCACTGCACGCTGCCCTCGCAAAGGTCAACGACCCGGAGATCCGCAAGCCGATCACCGAACTTGGCATGGTCGAAAGCGTTGACATCAGCGACGAGGGGGGCGTCACCGCCACGATCCTGTTGACCGTGCCCGGCTGCCCGATGAAAGAGACGATCACCCGCGAGGTGACTGCGGCAATCAACACCGTCGCGGACGTGTCTGCGGTGTCCGTGCAGTTGGGCGTGATGAGCGATGAGCAACGCACGACGCTGCGGACCAACCTTCGCGGCGGGGCCCCGGAGAAGGAGATTCCGTTTGCCCGCCCAGACACCCTGACCCGGGTGTATGCCGTGGCTTCCGGCAAAGGTGGGGTCGGCAAGTCCTCGGTCACTGTGAACTTGGCTGCGGCGATGGCCGAGCAGGGCCTGCGGGTAGGAGTCGTCGACGCCGACATCTATGGCTTCTCGGTGCCTCGGATGTTGGGGGTGTCCCGCCCGCCGACGCAGGTCGACGAGATGATCCTGCCGCCGATCGCCCAAGAGGTGAAGGTCATCTCCATCGGCATGTTCGTGCCGGGCAACCAGCCCGTCGTATGGCGTGGTCCGATGCTGCACCGAGCGATGCAGCAATTCCTCGCCGATGTGTTCTGGGGAGACCTCGACGTGTTGCTGCTTGACCTACCCCCCGGCACCGGCGACATCGCCATCACGGTCGCCCAACTGCTGCCGAGCTCAGAACTCCTGGTCGTGACGACACCGCAGTTGGCCGCCGCTGAAGTGGCTGAGCGTGCCGGGTCGATCGCACTGCAGACTCATCAGCGACTGGTGGGCGTGGTAGAGAACATGTCGTGGCTGGAGATGCCCGACGGGTCGCGGCAGGAGATCTTCGGATCCGGCGGCGGGGCCACCGTCGCAGCGTCCCTATCTCGCGCTATCGGCGCCGAGGTCCCGCTGCTGGGCCAGATCCCGCTCGACGTCACCGTCCGCGAAGGCGGGGACACCGGGGTGCCTGTCGTCCTTGGTCAGCCCGACTCCCCCGCAGCTACGGCTCTGCGGGCAGTTGCCCGTACCTTGGCGGCCCGCGGCCGTGGCCTGGCCGGCCGGAAGCTCGGCATCACCCCGGCGTAACGAGCCGTGTCGGCCTGCCGATAGATCGCCCACGAGCGAAATGCGCGCGAGCAGGCGCTTCGAAACCCACGTTTGAGCGCAGGGCGGTAGTTCGCGGCATTGATGCTGCACCGCGAGCCGGTCCGGTGGTG
>JBATUU010000376.1:0-4560 GCA_049671385.1 Ornithinimicrobium sp.
GCGGGGGCTCGCCTGGCGACGCGTTTGATGGAGGGGTATTTGTCGATGCCCCATACCTTTCACCTCCAGCGCAACTCAGCGACGCTGGTGCGCAACTCCTACGACATTGTGCAGCAGTTTGTCCGCGAGGCGCTGATCCCGGCCGTGAAGTTGCTCTCCCACGGGCTGATCATCATCGGTCTCATCGGGGTTTTGCTGGTCAGCAGCCCGCTGTCCACGGCGCTGGCCCTGGCAGTGTTGGGGCCATTGGTCTTCATCATGCTCCGGGTCGTGCATCCACGGGTGAAGCGACTGGGGCGGGTTTCTCAGGCAGCGTCAGCCAACAGCCTGCAGACGCTGAACGAAAGTCTGTCCGGCTGGCGTGACATCACTGTGCTCGGCCGGCAGCGCTACTTCGTTCGTGAGTTCGCTCGGGACCGTCGACGTCTGTCCCGGGCGCGCTACTTGCGTTCAACCGCGAAAGAGCTGCCCCGTTCGGTGATCGAGGTTGTCTTGGTGTTGCTCATCTTGGCGATGCTCGGGGTCAGCACCGCGCTCCAGGGCGGGGCGCTGAACGCGTTGCCGATTCTCGGACTCTTCGGATACGCGGCAGTGCGCCTGCAACCCTCGCTTAATGAGGTGCTGACTGCGCTCAACGCCCTGAAGTTCGTGGGGCCGGGCATTGACCTTTTGCACGACGATCTGGCGCGGTTCCCGGCTCACCCTGCTGGCAAAACCCCCAAGGCCCCGTTACCGCTCAGGAAGGAACTGCGGGTTGAAAATGTCACCGCCCGCTACCCCAGCGCGTCCGCCAGTGCCCTGAGCGATGTACAGCTGACCGTGCATGCAGGGGAATTCCTCGGCGTCGTTGGGCCAACCGGTGGGGGCAAGAGCACCCTCGTCGACGTCATGCTGGGCTTGCTCGAGCCAGAAAACGGTCGGGTGCTGGTCGATGGCAAGGATGTACTCGATCACCGAGCGGCTTGGCACGCAGGGCTGGGGGTGGTCCACCAAGACATCTTTCTCGCCGATACGACACTGCGACGCAACATCGCGCTCGGCGTCGAGCTGGAGGAGATCGACGAGGACCGGGTGGCCGAGGCCATCGAGTTGGCTCAACTACGGGAGTGGGTCGCCGAACTCCCCGACGGTCTGGCAACCGTGATCGGCGAGAGCGGGGTCCGGCTCTCCGGTGGGCAGCGGCAGCGACTGGCGATCGCCCGAGCTATGTACCGGCGTCCCGGCGTCATCTTTTTCGACGAAGGCACCTCGGCGCTGGACAACGCTACCGAGCGCCAACTCATGTCGGCATTAGCGACACTACGCGGAGGGCGCACCATCATTGCTGTCGCTCACCGGCTCAGCACAGTGCGTGACTGCGACCGTGTCGCCCTCATTCATGAGGGACGTTTGGTCGAAGTGGCTCCCTTCAACGAACTTGCGGCGCAACATCCACATCTGGTCACCGAACCAGCCTGAGCGAGTCAGCCACCGGGCTATCGACCTGAGGTCGCTCCCAACACCTCTCGGAAATGCTCGATAGTGCGGGTGAGTCCTTCGCGTAGCTGGACGGTCGGTGCCCAGCCAAGGATCTCGTTGGCCCGGGTGATGTCGGGGCATCGGCGGGTCGGGTCGTCCTGGGGCAAAGGTTCACGCACCAGCGGCACAGAGGTACCGATGATTTCAGTGACCAGCTCAGCGAGCTCGGCGATGGTGAACTCACCGGGGTTGCCCACATTGATCGGGCCGGTGACACCGTGAGGCGTATCCATCATGCGCAGAATCGCCTCGACCACCTCATCGACATAGCAAAACGATCGCGTCTGAGCCCCGTCCCCGTACACGGTCAACGGCCTGCCGTGCAAAGCGGCGACGACGAAGTTTGACACGACCCGCCCATCATCAGGCCGCATCCGAGGACCGTAGGTGTTGAAGAGCCGCACCACTTTGATGTCCAGGTTGTGTTGGCGGAAATAGTCGAAGAAGAGGGTCTCTGCAGCTCGCTTGCCCTCGTCGTAGCAAGCCCTCGGCCCGATCGGGTTCACCCGGCCCCAATAGTCTTCGTGTTGCGGATGCACCTCGGGGTCGCCGTAGATCTCCGAGGTCGAGGTGAGCAGCACCTTGGCCTTCGTGCGCTTCGCGAGCCCAAGGATGTTGATCGACCCGTGCACGGCCGTTTTGGTGGTCTGCACCGGGTCACGCTGATAGTGCACGGGGGAGGCCGGGCAGGCGAGGTGGAATATCTCGTCGATCTCGAGATAGAGCGGGAAGGTCACGTCATGCCGGACCAACTCGAATCGAGGGTGCGCCAGCAGGTGGGCTACGTTGGACTTGGTCGAGGAATAGAAGTTGTCGACGCAGATCACGTCATCCCCCCGCTCGATCAACCGATCACACAGGTGCGAGCCGATGAAGCCAGCCCCTCCGGTCACCAGTACTCGCTTGCCACCCAACACCGTGAACTCCCAACGTCGCAGGATGCCCGAAAATCGGACAAGCCAGCCCAACCCTAGTGTCCGGTGGGTAACATCCCCTGCATGCATACCGGAGGCCACCGCGGAGGCTGGAGCCGGGTCACGACAGCGCTTCGGTCGGTATGACCTCGGCTGAGTTGACGGTCGTGATTCCCACGCGCGATCGTCACAGGCAACTCCGGACGGCTGTCGCGAGCGCGTTGGGCCAGGACCTTGACGTCGAGGTGATCGTCGTCGATGACGGCTCCACCGAGATAGTCGATCTGAGTCCGGATCCCCGACTCACGGTCCTGCGTCACCATCACTCTCAGGGTAGTTCCTGCGCCCGCAACGTCGGCGCTGCGAAGGCTCGAACGCGCTGGGTGACGTGGCTGGATGACGACGACGAACTGCTGCCGCAAGCGGCGCGAATCTCACTCCAGGCGATCCAAGAAAGCCACCTCCCACCTCCCATCGCTGCGATCTCTGGCCTCGTTGTCATCGGCTCCGAAGGGCGTGAGCTCGAACGACGGCTGCCACCACGGGCCATGCCCAGAGGCAGTCACTTCTGGCTAGAACAGCGTGTTGTCGGGTCTTACTACACCAAACAGACGTTGGTCATGGAACGAGAACTCTTTTTGCGCCTGGGGGGCTACGATCCGGCATTTGGTTCTCGGGTGCACTCAGAGTTTTTCCTGCGGCTCAACGCAGCCTGCTCGCTCGCCGGCATCCCGGAGGTCACCTATCGCCACAACGCCCATTCGGGTCCACGCCTATCCAACGACCCCCACTTGCGGCAACGTAGTTTTGCCATGCTCGTTGACAAACATCAGGACCTGTTGCGATCGCATCCTGCGGGGTATGCCGCGTTCTTGCTCGAGCATGCACGCACCTCGTGGTACATCGGTCAGCGTGGACCGGCCGCCTGTGCCGTACTGCGCGCAGCTCGGGTAGCGCCAGCCGGGACCGCTCGGCGTGGGCTGAAGGCGGTCCGCGCCACCCCGGGACTGCTGCTGCGCACACTCGGCGGTCGCTTCGCGCGAACCTGATCGAAGCGCGGTGGGCACTACGCACGCTCCCTGCGTCGAATCACGAACATTGATTGAGCCACCTGACCTGGGCACATATCCCGAATTCACGGGTTGTGCCTGAGCAACTGTCCATCGAAGGCGGTTGTCAGGACGTCGACCGAGCCATCCTCATGTTCTGCAGATACCCTAGTCATGGTAGTGCGTTGGCAAATTTGCGGACCCATCTGTCAACATATGGCAAATGGGACGACATCGCGATGAACAAGCAGCCGCTGCCTCAGGGGCTGCAGGCTCGGGCCTGGTGGTGCTCGGAGTAGTCGCGGTTCTTGCATTGGTGCTCGTAGGCTTCGGCGTTCGGAGCCTGTTCTTCTCCGGCGACGCTGTGGCCGATGACAGCAGCTCGAACACTTCACCAGAGACGGAGGCTGCCACCGGTCAACCCGACGATGCCGAAGAGTCGGTCGTCCCCGACATGGGCGAAGGCGAAGGTGGGACCGAAGACACGCAGGTCGCTGACGAGAGCGACACAGCACAGCAGGCAAAGCCAGAGGAAGAAGAGTCCGCTGAGCCCACCTCGGATGAGCCCGAGGCCCTCCAGTCGTGCCGCGCCGAGGTTGCTGCCGGAGATGCCTACGCCGCCGCGACAGCGACGGCTGCAGCAAACTGGAAAGAGCACTACAGCGCCTCTGTGCAGTACAACGCTGGCGAGATTTCGCTCGCCACGGCCGAAAGGCAGTTTGCCGAGTCCAAAGCGCGTGGCCCAGCAGACCTCGAGGCCATCAGCTCGACATCGCAGGCATATGAAGAAGCTCGAGGGGCATGCGAGGGTATCGAGGCCGCGGAGTTCTCCGATGCGTGGGCGCAAGAAGCACAGACGTGTTCCGAGCGCTCAGTTGTACTCGCAGACGTTGCCGAGACCGGCTCCGATGTGAACTCCGACTGGGCGGAGCACATTGAGATGATGGGCAATAAGGATCAGGTTGATCCGGGTGCGTACTACGACCGCTGGCGTTCCATGGTCAAGGCTGCACCTGATGCGATGGAGCCCTACGAGAAGGCGGCCGAGGCACTCCAACAGGCCCCGGTCTGCCCATAGG
>JBATUU010000377.1:0-2856 GCA_049671385.1 Ornithinimicrobium sp.
TCCCCTACCCGATCCGGTGGTTGACCAGGCCCGGTCGGCGTTGAGCGGGCACTACGAACGCGAGCTCGGCGAGACCTTCCGCACAGTGGGCATGTGCCTGTATCGCAGCGGCCAGGACAGCGTCGCGTGGCACGGAGATCGGTTCGGACGAGGCGCCACCCACGACACGATGGTTGCGATCGTGTCCATCGGTGCTCCGCGCGCCCTGCTCCTTCGCCCTCGCGCTGGGGGACCATCAGTGCGACACGTCCTGGGTCATGGAGATCTGCTGGTGATGGGTGGATCGTGTCAGCGCACCTGGGACCATTGTGTGCCGAAGACGGCGGCGTCTGGCCCACGGATCAGCATGCAGTTCCGCACTCGAGGAGTTCGCTGACCATCGGGTGGGCAGCGGCGAAGTGTCGCTCAGTCGATCGCAAGCTCAGTGGCGAGCAGATCTCGGACCTGGTCGGCCTGGTCCAGCCTTAAGGCCGCTGCTGCCACGTCACGCAGCGCTTTGTGGGTGTGCTTTCGCAGCATTGACTTCACCCGGGGTACTGCTACTGGCGATGCGCTGAGGTCATCCACGCCCAGACCAACCAGCAACGCGGCAGTCGCTGGGTCGCTGGCGGCGGCTCCGCATACTCCGACGTGCACGTCATCGGTGGCGTTCCGGCAGACGCTATCGATCAAGGCAAGTACTGCCGGATCGAGTGTGTCGAACAGTTCGTCCACGCCGGGGTTACCTCGTTCAGCGGCCATCACATACTGCGTCAGGTCGTTCGTTCCGATGCTGACGAAGTCCAGACCCTGCGTCATGGCCGCAGCCCGGATCGCGGCCGCCGGCACCTCGATCATGATGCCGACACGTAACCCGGCCGGACGTCCACCAGGTCGTTGGGCGTAGACGCTGTCGAGCTGCCCCAGCACCCACTGAACCTCCTCGACGGTGGAGACCATCGGGAACATCACCGACACCGGATGTGCAGCAGCGACCTGACACACAGCGCTCAACTGATCGCCAAGCGGCCCGGGTGTCTGTCTGAACGAGCGCACACCCCGGACCCCGAGGTATGGATTTTGCTCCGGCTGCTGACTCCAGAACGGCAACGGCTTATCGGCACCGATGTCCCATGTGCGAATCGTGATCGGCGCGGGGTCGAAGGCTTGGGCAACAGATGTGAAGGCGCGCACCTGCTCCTCAATCGTGGGCATGGCGGTCCACGCCTCGAACATCACCTCGGTACGGACCAGACCTGAACCTTCAGCGCCCATCTCCACCGCTCGTCGCGCTTCCTCCGTGCCCGTGACGTTGGCCATGACCTTCACGCGATGGCCATCGCTGGTCTGTCCAGGCTCGCGCGCGCGGGCTTGATCGTCAGCTTGTTCAGCTCTGCGCCGCTGCAGCATCTCCTCGAAGTCAGAGCGCTGCGCGCTTGTTGGGTCGATCAAGACCTGGCGCCGCCGCAGGTCGAAGGCCACGACTACGCCATCGGCAACGCGGGACACTTCACGGACCCCGGTCATTACCGGCAACCCCCGGGCAGTGGCGATGATGACGCCATGACCAGTGGCGCCTCCAGCAGTGCACAACACCCCGGCAAGACGCGCGGCGTCGAGCGTTGCCGCGGTGCCAGGGTCCAACTCCGACACGACCACGATGACCGGTTCCTGATCGTCCTGCTCACCTCCATCATCCGGTGACAAAACACTGAGAGAGTCACCCTGCCGCGCCGCCTCGACGCCCCGTGAAAGGTCGATCAGGGTGCGCAGGACGCGGTCTGTGACGCTGCGGACGTCTTGAGCGCGCTCACGCTGATATTCATCGTCGAGCGCCTCAAATTGACTCGCGACGGCTTCCCCCGCATGACGCCACGCCTGTGCCGCAGAGCGCCCTTCATCGATGGCCGACTGAGCGGGCTGCAGCAGCGCGGAATCATCCAGCAGGGCTTGGTGGGCCTCGAAAATGTCGGACGCAACCGTATCCATGCGTGCGTCCGCACGTGTCGCCTCGACCAGCGACGCCAACTGAGTCCGGGCCTGCCGCAGAGCTCGGGAGAGTACGTCTTGCTCAGTGGCGCGTTCACCAGAGGCCATGTAGTCCTGGATGTTGATGTGCGCAGCAGGGCGGGTGAGGGCCCCCATTGCTGCGTCGAGACCCGACCCTGCGCTCCCGGCCTGTACTGGAGCCACCGCTGCATCAGCCTCCCGCGACGACTCCGGGCCCGGGTCATGTGGCTGCGCAGACGTGTTCTCACCCTCAGCCGGATCAGGGTTGTCCCCGAACCCGGTTGCGGCGAGGTCGGTCAGGGCCTGCAAGACGTCGGCGGCCCGGTCCCCAGCAGCATGCACCTCAACGCGGTCACCAGTGCGCACGTTCAGCGTCGCGACAGCGCTCAGACTGCCAGCATCGACGAACCGCTCAGCACCGTCGAGGTTCCGCAGCCGCACGTGAGCGTCACTGAAGTTCTTCACACACGCTACGAGTCGAGCCGCCGGGCGCGCGTGCAAGCCGTGCGGAATGTCGACGCGCAACTCGGCGCTGAGCACCGAGTCCTGCACGTTCGCGGGCAATCCATCCTCGCTTCGAGGTGCATCATCGCGCGCCGTCGCGTCCGCACTGTCCGCCGCGCCACCATCTGCAGCCGGGACAGCGCCGGCGCCCAGATGATCCTGCTTCGCAGCCAGTCCGCGTTCGGCCTCGGTGCGCACGTCCTCCAGCGAGGCCCCGGTCCCGGCCGTGACGACAGCCGCAACCAGTCCCTCCACGAGGGGAGCGCTGGAGACTGCAACCCGCCCCGCTACCTCGGGATCCAGGAACTCCACAGCCATCTCAGTGGACATGATGGCGCTGCCGAGATCGAGCAGGACCAGCAC
>JBATUU010000378.1:0-4923 GCA_049671385.1 Ornithinimicrobium sp.
CTCGGAGACCGCTTGGTCGTAAACCTCGACCCAGCGGCGAGGGATCTGTATGCGCTTTTTGAAGGGCTCCCACGGGATGCCAAGGTAGGTGACCTGCGCCTTCAGGATTACCTGGTCCTGGTACTTGACGATCTTCTGACCGGCGTATAGCCCAGCGTTTGCGCCCGGTAGTGCCTCGAGTAAAAGTGCGGTCTTGTGTGCCTCGGTCAGCGTCGTGTCGACATCGTGGATGAGTTCGCCGTGCGGTCCGATCTGGTCTACGACGATGTTTCCCACGAGACCTTTCTAACACGTGGCATCAGAGCTAGCGTCCGGCTGGTGCGGCAGGATGGCAGGCATGCTCGTGACTAGAGGCGAGTCAAGGGTGGGGCTCCAAGTATGCGGCCAAGGCAAGGCCCGTCGTCTCGTCGCGCGGGTATCAACCTTGCTTCTTGCGGTTCTGCGAGGTTTTGGTCAGCTGGCGGCAACCTCTGTTCCCGCCAATGAGGGTGACACTCCCGGCCTGAGGGCGCTTTCATCCAGGGCGTCTCTCGTAGGGTTGAGGGGCGCCCGTAGCACAGCGCTGACCAAACGAGGGGGTAAGTCGGAGGCATCGCGCTCCACATGGGTGCGAAAAACGTGCCCGGCGGCCCCTACGGCTACTCCATTGCCAACCTGCCTGTAGGACGCTGAGTCCCGTTGTCCACCGAAGGAGAAGTCTCGCCCAAGTCCCTGCAACCGGGCGGCCTCATGCGGGGCTAGGCGACGGCGACGACTTCCGACTATTGACGTTTGCGTGATTGCGACGAGAGCGGGCAGGTACGTGGGCGCCTTGGCACGAATGCCTGAAGGCCGGAAGTGCATGACCGTATCCCAAAGTGAGGTGGCGTCCTGAGCCTGCCACTCCAGCTTGCGACGGGACAGTGGGAAAGAGTTGAAGTGCTTGTTCGCCTTCCGCCAGTCGTGGATGATGTCGCGGTGCTCGTCGTAAAAGCGTGCGTTCTTGATAAGGATGTCGGACTTCCAGCGGGGCAGCGTCTCCAGAACGAGGGGGTCCCAGGAGCGCTCTGGGACCCAGGCGTCTGCCCAGAGGGGGAAGCCGGGGAGGCGTACGCCACGGGCGGCCGACATGCGCTGCACCAGCTCATCCCAGACGTCGATCCAGGCGGTCTCATCTGCGGTCAGCGCATACCTGTCACGGCCGGGGATCGAGGAGTCGTCGTCCAGGATCCAGTCGACGTCCCAGTCATGCACGTTCCAGCCGTCCACCGGACCCCGGACAACGGTGGGAGGGACGTTGGTCTCAACCAGCGCCCGCTCGGGGCCGACGTAGGTGCCCAGGATGAAGACGCGGTCGCGCACCTGGGGCGTGCCCCCGCGCCAGGGCGGCAGGAAGTGCGGAGAGAAGACCGAGGGGGTGGCCGAGACCCGGTAGCCGATCTGGCGGAGAGTCTGGATGATGACGTCCCACTCGTGCCGGTGTCGCGGGCCGGCGATGTTCCGCACGTTCTCCAGCAGGACAACCGCTGGCTTCCGATCTTCGAGGATCCGTGCGATGTTCCAGAAGAGCGTCCCTCTTGCCTCGTCCATGCCGCGCTGATACCCGGACTTCGAGAAAGGCTGGCATGGGAAGCCCGCGGCCAGCACGTCGTGATCGGGGACGTCTACCGGACCGTCCTCTGGGGTAGCCATTGTGATGTCTGTGTTGACGACAGGGCGGTGTGCGACGGGCATGAGGTCAACCCAGTTGCGGAGGTAGGTTTCCCGTGCCTCAAGGTCGATCTCCGATACGTATACGCACCGTCCGCCGGCATGGTTGAGCATCGCGTGGAAGCCGCCGATGCCCGCGAATAGATCCGCGAACCTAAACGGCGGAGGAATGCTTGCCATGCCAGCAAGCTTAGCTGATGTGTCAGCTAAGTCAATCTCCCACGCGGACTGGTTGAAGTGAAGCGGCAGCGTCTCCCTCATGGGATTGAGTCCTCTCGTCCGGCGCATCGTTCTGGGTCAACTCGATGCGCTTGGAGGCGAGTCTCAGCGCCTATGGCATATTCCATCAAGAGGGACCGACACACTTGTGCACAGCTGCCTGCGGGCCGCTGCCCTGTGGATTCAGAACGTAGTCGGCCCTCTCATCGGCGTCGTGTCGCACCTGGCACTCCCAGACCCTGACCACAGTCCATCCGTGCTCTTGTGCCAGCCGCGTGAAGCGCTGGTATCGCTCGTGGTTGCGCCGCATCTTGTCGGACCAGAGCTCGGCGTTCGGCCCGGTCCAGGGAGTCTTGCGTCCGTGCTTGGGGCAGCCGTGCCAGAAGCACCCGTCGACGAACACGGCAACGCGGCGACCCGGCAGCACGAAGTCGGGCGTGCATCCCTTCGCGATCTGCCGGTGTAACCGAAACCTCCCGCCGGCCGCATGGACCGCCTTGCGGAGGATCATCTTAGGGGCGGTGTTTGCTTTGCGCCGACCGACGAGGTGTCTTCCTCGCTCGGTGGTCGCCCAGGTGTCTGCCACTCCTTCAACCTACGTTGGCTCCACCATCTCGCTAGATCAGGCGACTGTCTGATGCGCAATCGAGGAGTCGCTTCGGCGGTGAGTTGCGAGCTGCAGATGTTGCGCCTACGCGCCATTCACGGGCCGCGAAGGCCGGTCAATGACTCCGCTCCGACGGTGCTCCTATCGCCGTCTGCCTCCTGGATCACGTAGGTCACATCGGAGGCATACCCGGCAGGTAGAAGCGCCGCATAGAAGCCGTCCTCGAGATGAGTTTCGATCTGCTTCCCGTCTGCGGTGACGACAGTGACGGCCGTGACTGAGTCGGCGACACGCCCCACAAGCGGGGTCTCGTCGTTGTCTGAAGGAGTCGAAGGTGGCTCTAGCGGTGTGATGAGTGCCTGTGCGGGGAGCGTGTCCGGCTCGCTGGACACCCAGGTAAGGCCCCAGGCCTCCAGGCAGGCCGTGATGGTGTCCCCATCGGTCGCTACCGCCAGCGCATAGCTGGGCTGGGTGTGCTCGGCGATGAGTTCATAGGCGCTGTCGAACTCTGCAGCTGCTCGATTTCCATGAGGCTCCGGCTCTGCAACCGTGATGTTGAGATAACTGAGGCACGCAAAACCTGCGTCCGTATCTCGTCCTGCTGTCGAAGACGTGGCGACCCGCGCGGCGTCCAGAGTTTCGCTTTGACCGCCGGTGAACGTCACGACGTACTGCACCGCGGCACCGAGATCACTGCTGGTCGGTGCTGAGAAGTAGCCTCCGTCAACATGGGCCAGGCCGACCAGCTCACCGTCGACCTCGATCTGCACCCGATCAACATCCCGAGCGACTTCCCCGATATGCACCTCGGCGAAACCTCCTGCCGAGGTCAACGGAACCCGGCCACGCGCGATGAGCGGCTTGGGCGATTGCCTGCTGTCGTAGCTAGCGGCGTGAAGGCCGTTCTCGGTCGCCGCGCACCAGGCGTTCAGTCCCCCGTCTGTGACTACGACCGCGGCATAGTCAGCATCTTCGTGCTCGTAGACCGTGGACACCTCGAAGGCAGCGGGAGGTATGCCGAGTCCGCCTGTGCTGTCGGCGTTGCGCTCGTCTCTGATGATGCCCCGGCAGGCCCCGGTAGCGACCGTGAGCCGTGAGATGTCCTCACGTTCGCGGCGATCAGTTTCCTCCGGTTGCTGAGCTCTGAGTTCGGACTCGACGCCCTCTCGTTCCTGACCCGAATCACCCTGGTCCGCAGAGACGATGCCGGTGCCAAGGATCACCGCGCTGGCGACCATTGCGGCAGCAAGGACCGCACCGAGAATCAACCAGCCCCGACGTACGAGCGGCGGGGCATCTTCGAGCCCTGAGCGGCTGAAGTCCACCTGGTCAGCCTTCTGAGGGCCCGGTGGGGCAGAGGAGTCCGACGGGCGACTGCGACGGGGGCGACGCTCGTTCGAGGGCTCTTCGCGGGTTGGCATGACGCTAGGTCAACCCGGTGAGACCATCGTGTTCATCCATCTGGAGCTTCGGTGTTGCGCACACGTCGCAGCGCGGCAAAACAAGGATTCGTGCTATAGGAAGTCCATCGGGTCGAAGTCCTCGATGGCAATGATCCGCAAACGCGGCAGGCGTGTGTTGAACGCTCCGGCATCGTGCTCCAGATCGAAGAACTCCATCCCGCGAGCCTCCAGCGATCCGTAGCCGTGGTTGCGGAATTCTTCGAACGCCATGAGTCCGACCCTGCGGTGGCCATCCACCAACCCGGTCGTGGCCTCCACGAAGTCGCCATCATGGCTGACCAACATCACGTCGGCGTCCCGCTCATGCAACGCCTCGATCGTCGCGATGATCGCCATGTCAACAACCTTCTCCTCCGCCGTCCCGGACAGTGGCACGGTGGCATACCCAATGGCACGCAGCGCCTGCACAAACGCCATCGGTAGACCGGAGGAAGCATTGAGGAAGAAGAGACCCTTGACGGGCTGTTCCCACGTGGCCTCACTAAAGGACAGCAACCGGTCCCAGCGGGGGCGTTCTTCAGGGTTCGGTCGCCGATTCAAGATCGAGTTACCGATGGTGGCATCGATATTTTCACCATCGACCAAGAGATAAGTCACTCGGCCATGGGTCTCAGATGGTGGGGAGGCTGCGTGAGGATTCATAGCATTGTCCTTAGTAAATGTGCTTAGTTGCATAGACCACTGCGCCGACTCAGACGCCGCAATGTGCGCAGTTTACTCGTACACGAATTTCTGCGGGCCGGGAAAGACCCACGACAACCCGTCCCGCAGCCGGTCACGCCAGTTCTCCCACGAGTGACCATCGCGCGCCTCGACGTAGCGAACGGTCGCGCCGGTCGACTCAAAGACCGGCACCATCGACCGGTTGTGGACAATCAGCGGCTCGTAGACACCACACGACATAAACATGCGATCAGCGACCTTGCGCGGCGCCGCGCGGTAGCG
>JBATUU010000379.1:0-1713 GCA_049671385.1 Ornithinimicrobium sp.
CGCTCAACCTCTCGCGGCCACAAGATGACTCCAGTTCAGGACTTTCTCCAGGAGCCGACGTGGCTCCCGGACGACCTGCCACTCATCGATGACGTCAGCCACATGCGCAATGAGCGTGCCCAGTTGGCGTTGGTCCGCGACGGCTCCGGAACACTCGTGGGGCTAGCGTCTTTGGAAGACATCTTGGAGCAGATCCTGGGCGAGTTCGACGACGAAACGGACACCGACTAGAGGGGCCTCAGACAGTAGAAGGCCCCCACCGCATGGGTGGGGGCCTTCTACTGTGTGATGCTGGGATCAGATGCGACCGTAACCGCTGACGCCGCTGAACACGGAGCGCAACTGGGTTGGCACACCCGGGCGACCCGAGTCGTACATCATGCCGTTGCCGGCGTAGATGCCCACGTGGTAGGCCGGGGCACCGAAGAAGACGAGGTCACCCGGCTGCGGGCTACTCACCGCAGTGGTGGCCTGGCGCTGTCCCTCAGCGGTGCGAGGCAGCGACACGCCAACCTGGCGGTAGACATACGAGGTGAAGCCCGAGCAGTCGAAACCGGACGGGGTCGTGCCGCCGTAGCTGTACGGGATACCCGTCAAGCCAGACGCAACTCCGAGCACGCCGCCGGTGGGGGCGGGAGCTGCCACGGGCTCCGGAGCAGCTTCGCGCAACTGAGTGCGGCTCGCCGAGCTCGACTCACGCTGGCTCGAGCTGGACTCTGAAGACGAGGACTGCGTCGAAGACGACTGCGAGTCAGAGGACTGCGAGGAAGACGACTGCGAGTCCGAGGACTGTGAACTGGAGGACTGAGCGGATGATCCGGTCGAGGATGAACCAGAAGTCGAGGAAGAGCCCGAAGTGGACTCTTGAGAGGGCTCAGCGGCCGCTGCGGGCTCAGGCTCGGGCTCGGGCTCGGGGGCCGGCGGCTCGACGCCAACGAAACCGGTCGTGCCGAAGGCAGCCGCCTCATTGGACGGACTGGCCTTGGGGGCAACAGCTGCCACAGCAGGACGGTCCGAAGGAGCCACGACTGCCGGCAACTTCACCGACAGCAGGTCAACGCCATTGGAACCGGTAGGGGTGTCGGTCGCCACCGAGGCGAAGTCCTCGACGACGCTGCGCGGGCTCGCGCTGGCCGGGACAGCTGCTGCCGCGAGCAGACCACCAGAAGTCGCTGCAACGGCAGTCACCTTCGCGGAACGGGACAGAGCAATGCTCGTCGCGGTGATCTTGCTGGGCGCGCGGTGGCGACCATTGATGCGTAAGGACACTTTGAACCTCTCTATGGCCTGAGGAGATCACCAACTACCGAACCAGAGGTGTGATCGGTTGTTTTCGACCTCACGGGAAGGTGAAAACCTGGCTGCCGCTGTGCCTATAGCCGTGGCGGCTTGATCCCCACTCCTGTCGCGTGGTGTGCATTTGGACTCATCCACGCTGACAGGACTCGGCGTAGCGGGTGAGGCGACGCTAGGTCTAACGCCGCGTATTCGAGAGTACACACGGAACTGGCGCAATGTCACGTTTCGGTAAAGGTGCGCGGCCGTCACATCGAAGCGTGTCAGCTAAGCAGCGCCCTGACCTGCATAAACGCACAATGACAACGCATACATCAGTTCCTACCGTGACGGACCTCACATCACAAAAGGGTAAGAATCGGCCCGATCAGTCCCTATTTGCTCTCCACCGAAGGGCAATGAGTGAAGACGTGTGTG
>JBATUU010000380.1:0-2919 GCA_049671385.1 Ornithinimicrobium sp.
CTCCTGGTCTGAGAATAAACAACGTGTCGGCACTGAGGTCGAGGTGCTGGTCTCTCCGGGGGAGGGCCGCAAGGACGGCCAGACCAACCGGCGCTCTGGCCGCGCTCAGGACAACCGCCTGGTTCACTTCACCGTGCCAGACGGCGCCGCGACTCCGCGCCCCGGTGATCTGGTCAGCGTGGCGGTGACCTATGCGGCCCCACACCACCTGGTCGCGGATTCCGGGATCGCCGGCGGACGCTATGCGGTGCGCCGCACCGCCGGCGGAGACGCGTGGGAGGGGCTGAACAGCGAGGGGGCCTCCCAGGGAGCGGCAAAACCGGCTGTGACACTGGGGATGCCCAGCATCGGCGCCCCGGCTAGTGCTCCAGCGGCAGTTCCCTGCTGCGACGTCCCCAACTAGCGATCTCGGTCGGGACCCGCCCTCAGCGGCACGTGCCCCAGCGGCATACTGGGTCGATGACAGCCTTCTTGAGTCGACGTCTTCTGCTGCGCTCCGGTTTGGGGGGCATGACGATCGGGGCGGTGGCGACCCTTGCTGCGTGTTCATCGACCAGCGAGTCCGACGCGGAGGCCACAGCCGAGGGGGCCGAGCAGGATGGCGACAGCGCGGCTCAATCCGCGACCGCAGCACCCGCCTCCTCCTGGGAGCGGGTCAATCTCGGGTTCGTCTCGGCATACGTCTTCGTCCGCGGGGGTCAAGCCGCGGTGGTCGATGCGGGGACGCAGGGGTCGCAGGACGACATAGAGGCAGTGCTCGCCGGTCTCGACGTGGGCTGGGAAGATGTCAGTGATGTGATCCTGACGCACTCTCACCCCGACCACATAGGCAGCGCAGCAGCGATCGCCCAAGCCGCTGCGGATGCCGCCTTCCACGCAGGTGAGGGTGATCTGTCTGCCATTGATATCGGACGCGATGTGATGGGCCTGCGTGATGGGGACAGTGTCTTTGACCTCTCGATCATCGCTACCCCCGGTCACACACCCGGCCATGTCTGCGTGCACGACAGGGTTAACGGGGTCCTGGTCGCCGGGGATGCGCTGACTGGGGCGCAGGGCGGCGTCGATCTGCCGAACCCAGAGTTCACACCCGAGTATGAAGAGGCGCTGCGCTCCGTCGACTACCTAGGCACCTTCGACTTCGAAACAGCCCTGTTCGGACACGGCGAGCCGGTCAGCGAGGGTGCCGCGGAGCAAGTGCGCGGGCTCAGTCTGGGCTGAGGACACACCCACCCTGATCGGCTCAGGGGTGCACGTACGCCCGTGGGCTGTATGTCATCGGG
Organism: Ornithinimicrobium sp.; assembly: GCA_049671385.1. Taxonomy (GTDB): domain Bacteria; phylum Actinomycetota; class Actinomycetes; order Actinomycetales; family Dermatophilaceae; genus Ornithinicoccus. Next base: position 1,284 of record JBATUU010000380.1, read on the forward strand.
CGTGTCGGGCGATGATGGTGCCTAGCCTTTTGGAGGGCGGGGGAAGAAGTAGGCAGTGCGCTGCATGTACTCCTGAAAGGCCGGTCGGTCCTTCATGTTCTCCTCCAGCAACTTGGCGCCGGAGACATTGCGCAAGAAGTGTGTCATCGCGACTGGAGCCAGCACCGTCCACAGCACTAGCACCGTTCCAGCAGAGGCTGCGACGACGAACATGCCCCACCAGACACAGGCATCGCCGAAGTAGTTGGGGTGGCGGGTCCAGGCCCACAGCCCCTTATCCATGATCTCGCCCTTGTTGTCGGGGTCGGCCATGAACGCTTTCAGCTGGGCATCGCCCACGGATTCAAACGTCAGACCGATACCCCAGATCAGGACACCGATAACCAGCACGACCCACCAGATACCGGTGGTGTCTTGGGCAGCGGCCGAGGCCTGCAGTGGCATTGAGATGATCCACTGCAGGACACCTTGCAGGCCGAACACCTTGATCGCTGCAGCGAACGGGCTCAGCCCTTCGGTGAGCTTCTCGTAGCGTGGGTCTTCCCCCTTGCCCTGTGAGCGCTTGAAGATGTGCCAGGACAGGCGCACCCCCCACACGCAAACCAGCACGGTCAACAGGAGCCGCCGGTTCAGGCCACCGGTCCCGAAGGCCAGGGTGACGAGTCCGACGAGAGCAAAGCCTGCACCCCAGACGACGTCGACGACGGCCCACTTGCCGGCTTTGACCGACCACGCCCACGTGGCAAGTTGAAGCAGGCCGATCGCCGCTGCACTGGCCAGCGTGACAACGAGAAAATTCGACCAATCCATCAGTTGTTCTCCTGAGCGCTTGTGGGCGTGATCGACCACGACGCTGGTCGTTCGCTCGGCAGCCCGGAGCCTCCATCGGGCAGTCGGCGCACCATCAAGATCTGATCGACGCCCATCCGCCCCTGTTCGAAGGTCAGTGCGCCGCCAGCGAGATACAACTCCCACACCCGGCACACCTCTTCGCCGACCAAGGACACCAGGGCGTCGCGCTTGGCGTAGAAGCGCTTCTCCCATGCCCGGACCGTCCAGACATAGTGCTCGCGCATGGCGTGGACATCACACACTTCGAGCCCGCCGCGCTCCAGCAAGGAAATCGTTTGGCCCAGCGGACGCATACTCATGTCCGGGGCGATGAACGACTCGATGAAGGGGCCGCCGCCGGGATTGCTGCCCGGCCTGGACATGGCTTGAATCAGCACGCGAGCCCCCGGCGCTGCCAAGCGATGCAGCGCCTTGGCGTAGGTCGGGTAGTTCACATCTCCGACGTGCTCGCCCATCTCGATCGAGACCACCGCATCGAAGGGGCTGTCTCGGATCTCTCGATAGTCCTGCAGGCGCACCTCGACGAGATCGCTGACACCTTGCTCGTCGGCTCGGGCTTGCACGAATGCCTGCTGCTCGCGCGAGATGGTCACTGCGAGCACGCGAGCGCCATACTCCCGAGCGGCGTGCAGCGTCAGCGACCCCCACCCGCAGCCGATGTCAACCAGGCGCATGCCGGGGGCTTGGTCCAAGCCCACTTTGCGACAAATCAGGTCGAGTTTGTCTCGCTGCCCGTCCTCCAGAGTGTACGAGGAGGACTCCAGGCCGGCACTCAGATCGACAT
>JBATUU010000381.1:0-6369 GCA_049671385.1 Ornithinimicrobium sp.
TCGGTCGGCGAAAAGGCGTGAACGGCAGCCGCTTCGTGCTGGAGGCCCTCCGCCAAGAGGGCGTCAACCACGTCTTCATGGTCCCCGGCGGACTGCTGGATCCCTTCCTCCCCGAGTTGGGAGAACCATCCGGGGTGGCCGCGGTCATCGCCGCCCACGAAGGTGGCGCGGCGTTCATGGCCGACGGTTATGCCCGCGCCAGCGGCCGTTTTGGGGTGTGCTTGGCCATCGGCGGTCCCGGGGTAGCCAATATGGTCGGTCCCCTCGCCGCCGCGTATGCCGATGAGTCCCCGGTGCTGTGCATCACCGGGCAAGTGCCGACCATGTGGGAAGGCCGCGGCGCGTTCCAGGACGCAAGCCCGGCAGGCTTGGACGACATGGCCTTCGTGCGCCCCGTCACCGCTTACGCACACGAGGTCGTCAAAGCCGGCGACGTGGCCCACCACCTCCACGTGGCGCTGCGCACAATGCTCGGACTTGAACGTCGCCCTGTGAACCTCTCGCTGGCCAAGGACATCCAGGCTGCCGAGGTCACCGACGACTACCGCCCGTTGACCGACGCTACGGTCGAGCCGCCTCGGCTGGTGGACATCGAGGCCGCCACTGGACTGGCGAGGACGATCGCGGCTGCCAGCAACGTGGTGCTGCTGTGCGGCAACGGGGCGGTGCAGTCCGGTGCGTCCCCGGACCTCATCGCCTTCGCGGAGCAGTTCGGCGTTCCGGTCGCCACGACATTGCGGGCTAAGGGCCTCTTTCCCGAGGACCACGAGCTCTCACTGGGGGTGTTCGGATACGCCGGCACTCGGCACGCAACCGAGGCACTCCTCGGTGGAGGTGCCGACCTGGTCGTGGTGCTGGGCTCCAGCTTGAACCAGCGCGACACCATGGTCTGGAACGAGAACCTTCGGCCCGAAGGCGGCATCGTGCAGGTAGATCTCGACCCGGCCGTCTTCGGGCGCAACTATCCCGTCGATCACACCATCGTCAGCGATGTCCGGTCCGTCCTGCAGTTCCTGCTGGCCTCTGAGGACCTAGAAAAGCCCCTCGGCGCCAGTAAGGACGACCGCGCCCGTTGGGTCAGCGACATCCGCCGGCTCGACCGCCATTACGACAGCGACACCAGAACCAGCGACCAGGTGCCGATTCATCCCGCCAGGGTGGTGACTGACCTGCGCGCGGTCGCGCCACGCAACACGGTGGTACTGATCGATTCAGGAGCTCACCGTGCCTTCACGGGGCACCACTGGGATGCCTACCAAGCGCGGGACTATCTGTCCTCGACCACCCTCGCGCCCATGGGCTGGGCGATCCCGGCAGGGGTGGGAGCAAGCGTCGCTCGCCCCGAGGATCCCGTGGTCGTCGTCACCGGCGACGGATGCATGCTCATGCACGGCATGGAGGTGCAAACGGCTGCTGCGCAGAACCTACCGGTGATCTTCATGGTGATGAACAATTCCGCCCTCGGGAACGTCTATCTACGGGCCCGCCACATTAGCGACTCGGCAGGGGCCCTGGCTCAGTTGCCAACCCACGACTGGGTCGCTTTCGGCGAGTCGCTCGGCGTGCCCGGGCGCCGTGTCGATGACCCCGCAGACCTGACTGCCGCCTTCGAGGAGGCTTTCGCTGCCGACGGCCCGTTCTTGCTGGACATCCGTACCGACCGGGAGGCGGGCACGCCCATCACGGCATGGACAGAAGCGAACCAACAATGGATTGAGGCGCACTGATGGCTCGCATCCCAGCCGCGACTCGCGAGTCTCTGGACGCACGCGGCCAGCAAATCTACGACGAGCTCGCAGGGCCTCGACACGGCCTGTCCGGGATGTACCAGGTGCTCATGCACGACCCCGACCTGGCATCGCATGTAGGTCAGCTGGGCGGGTTCTTCCGATTCGGCTCAGCTCTGCCTGGCGATATCCGTGAACTGGCGATCATGGCGACCGCTCGCAGCCTGGGCACACCGTTCATGTGGGAGAAGCACGTCCCGTTCGCCGAGGCGGAGAAGTTGTCGGCCGCCTCCGTCGAGGCTGTCCGGACCGGAGACCCCGTCACGGCCGACGTCCCGCTCGTGCACAAGGCAGTGTGGGAGTTGGCCCGCCACGTCGCTGCCCAGGAGAACCTGCCTCAGGACTTGCAGCAGCTCATACAGGACGAGTTCGGGATGCCGGGGCTGGTCGAGATGGTCGCTGTATGTGGCTTCTACCGGTTCATCGCAAGCGTCGCCGTGTCTTTCGACGTACCCCTGCCCGATGCCGGCCCCCAACCGTTCTGAACTGCGCACCGATACCTGAGAGGAACCCCCGAACATGGAGCGACTGCCCGTTCACACCACTGCTGATGGTCTGCAGGGCGAGACGCTGGAGGTCTTCAACGAGATCAACGAGAGCAGGGGCATGGTCGTTGGCGCCCTCGCGGCGCTGCTGAACAGCCCCCCGCTCGCGCGGCTCGTCTCCGAGATGGGCGCTTATATGCGCTTTGCGTCCGTACTATCCCCCCAGGTCCGCGAACTGACGATACTCGTCGCCCTGCGCGAGACGGACTGCCAGTTCGAGTGGTCTTTCCACGAGAAGTATGCCGGAGAGGCGGGCGTGTCAGCCGCGACTATCGAGGTGGTCAAGTATGGCCGTGACCTGAGCGGTGTGCCGGCAGAGCACGCCGAGATCATCCAACTGGTCCGCGAGCTCATCCAGCGTAAGCGCGTTGCCGCTGGCACCCGCCAAGCGCTGCTGGACCGATATGACGACCAGACGATCACCGAGATTGTGGGCCTGACCGGTTACTACGCGTTGGTGTCCCAAGTCCTGAACTTCTGGGAGATACCCGGACCGGACGGCAGCCCGGCGCTTCCCGAACGACCAGTGAGCGGATGATCATGAACCTGAACTCCACGAACCTCGACATCACCGACCCAGATCTTCAGGAGTGCTTCGCAGATCTGCAGGGTGGGATTCTCAAGAGCCATGGACGTGATGTCTCACGGCACGTCTTCATCAGGTTCAGCGATCCCGACAAGGCCCGGACGTGGGTGCGGTCCATGGCGGGGCAGGTCACCACCGCCACAGGGCAGCACGAATCTGCCACCGAGTGGAAGGCCACGGGCAAAGAACATCTGTTCAGCTCGCTGTTGCTCAGTGGCGACGGCTACCGCGCCCTCGGAGTCGACGCCGACAAGACGCCACGTGAGAAGGCGTTCACGGCTGGGATGAAGGATCTGGCGCAGACCTACAACACCGCTCCGCGGGGTGATCACAAACCCACGGCGAATCCGCTGGCTGATGACCCTGCGGAGTGGGAGGAGTCGTTCCAAGCCGAGACGCACGCCCTCGTGATCTTGGCCTTCGGTAGCAGCGGGCACGATGACACCGAAGCAACGGCAACTGTGGAAGACGCAGTGCAACAAGTGGCCGATGCGCTGGCCGATGGTGGCGGCGAGATCGTATGCGTTCAGAAGGGCCACGCCTTGCGCAACGACCTTGGTCAGGTCATCGAGCATTTCGGGTACACCGACGGCGTCAGCGACCCGATGGTCATGAAGCATGATCTGGACCGTGCCTACGGCAACGGTGGCTTCGAGCACTATGACCCGAGCATCAACATTGGCGGCATCATCGTGCCCGATCCCGGGGGAGACTCGAACTCCTACGGCAGTTTCGTGGTGTACCGCAAGCTCCAGCAGAACCTGCGCGGATTCGCCGATCAAACCGCAGCGATGGCTGAGACGTTGGGACTCGACCAGGAATTGGCCGGGGCACTGGTCATGGGACGGTTCAAGGACGGCACCCCGGTCGGGGAGCAGAACGTCGACGGCTGGCGCAACGAGTTCAACGACTTCAACTACGACGACGACTGGACCGGGAACCGCTGTCCGCTGGCAAGCCACGCCCGCAGGTCCAACCCGCGTGGGGACACGTACAGGCGGTTCGGGTCTCCTTTGACGATCGAGCGGAGCCGGCGGATCGTCCGGCGCGGCATCAGCTACGGAACTCCTGAGCTTGACCCGACGGAGGAGTGGACCGACACCGGGCTGCTGTTTCTGTGCTATCAGGCGAACATCGAGGATCAGTTCATCTTCATTCAGCACACCTGGAGCAACAATCAGGACTTCCTGGAGGATGGTGTCGGCGCCGACCCCGTCGCGGGACAGTGCCCGGCTGATCGGCAGCGCACGCCGCAGGTGTGGCCCACTCAGTGGGGCAGGCCGCACAGTGAGAAGCCGTTCAATTTCGGTGACCACGTGCGGATGCGTGGCGGTGAGTACTTCTTCGTTCCCAGCGTGTCGGCGCTCAACGCGATCTGACCTCCGGCTGCCCCCTTCCGACACCCCGGTGCGATAGGTGGATCGCGCGTCACGCCGGTGGGTTTGGGACTTCGGCGGGTTCCTCACATGAGGTGTTCGGCTGTCGGCAGGACGCGCTGCAAGATATCCGCAACGCTGATCAGCCCGACCACGTCGTCGCCGTCGGCGACGATACCGAGTTGCTCTCCGCCCTCACGCATGTGACCGAGCGCCTCATAGACCGGCATGTCCGGGGACAAGATGAACGCTGAGCGGGCAGTGGGAAGCACGGGCTCGTTTGGCCCTTGATTCAGGGTGTCCCTTACATGGACCACCCTGGGCAGACCGCCCTCTGAGTCGGTCAGCAGGACCCGGAGGTGACCGCTGTCCGCGGCGGCTTGTTGCACCTCGTCGACTGTCGCAGCAGCCCCCACCGCGACGGGCTCTTGCCCCTCGGGCACCAGGTCCAGCACGGTCAGTTCCTGCAGTTCGATGGCGTCAGAGATCTGGCTTTGTGACGAGGCGTCCAACGACCCCTCAGAGGCCGACTGCTCGACGAGTTGCCGGATCGTCTCGGCGTCCCGGCCTCCGGCTGCCGCCCGATCCACCGGCGTGACGCCGCTGGCCCGAACCAGCCGGTTCGCCAGACTATTAACTCCCAGCAACACGGGCCGAACTACCCACACGAACGCGCGCGCTGGTAGTGCCACGAGTTTGGCTGCTCGCTCTGGGTGAGCGATAGCCCACGACTTCGGCGCCATTTCCCCCACCACCAAGTGCAGGAAGGTCACGAAAATCAATGACAGGGCGAATGACGTTCCACCGGCCAACCACCCTGGCACCCCGAGCGCGTCCAGGGCCGGTCCCAGCCGGTAGTCAATGGCAGGCTTCGTGACCGCACCGAGGGCGAAGGTGGCTGCCGTGATGCCCAGTTGCGCGCCGGCAAGCATGACCGTGAGCTCGTTGAGACCTCGAAGAGCCGCGCGCGCTGGGCGAGAGGTAGAGGCCTCAGCCTCCAGCCGGTGGCGCCGAGCGCCGATCATCGAGAACTCGATGATGACGAAGAAGCCACTGAGAATGATGAGTGCGACGGTGACCAGGAAGACGACGAGCGGGCTGTTCATCGCGTCTCCTCCTTTGCGGCACTCTCCGTTGAGTTGTCCGGAGAACTGCTGGACTGATCGGTGCGGCCATCCTGACCACCGTGACCGTCTTGTTCGTCCTGACCGCCCTGGGCTTCACTGAGCAAGCTCACCCGGAGGCCGCTGGGCACGTGCCGGTCGACCTCGACCACTTCAATTTCAAGTGACCTGTCAACCGGTTCCTCGGCGAGCACTTCCGTGGGATCTGGTGGCAGCTGAACCGTCACCACGTGCCCTTCCTCTGGCAGATCACCTATCTCAGCAATGACCAGGCCAGCGATCGTCTCGTAGTCGCCTTCAGGCAGTGTGTGCCCCACCGCCCGCTCGACCTCATCGAGGTGCACGTCGCCATCGATGCGCCAAGCGTCATCCCCATCGCTGACGATGAGTTCAGAGGGCGACTGGTCGTGCTCGTCGGAGATCTCCCCAACCAGTTCCTCAGCCAAGTCCTCCACCGTCAGGATCCCGGCGAAGCCGCCGAATTCGTCAATGACGCAGGCCAGCTTCTGGTTGGTCTCACCGAGCCTGTCGGCGGCCACCGGCATCGGCATCAGAGTCGGGACGATCACGGCCTCGCGCATCACTTCGTGCACCTGCGTATCGGGGGCGGGACGGTGTTTGAGGATGTCGATCAGTTGCACAACGCCTACCGGCTCCCCGTCGTCGTCTACAACCGGGTAGCGGGTGTGCGCCTGCGACATCAGCTCACGCACTTCACCTACGGTGCTCTCCGGGGTGACTGTGTCGACCCGGCCCCGGGGGATCATCGCGTGCTCCACGTCTTGGTCGTGAAAGTCGAGGATCCGGTCCAACAGAATCGACAGATCCTCCGGCAGGTCCCCGCTCTCGCGGGACTCAGAGACGATGCGGTCCAGATCCTCCGCGGTCGCCGTGGAGTCCAAGTCATCGATCGGCTCGATACCCACCGATCGGAGCAGCAGGTTCGCTGAC
>JBATUU010000382.1:0-2256 GCA_049671385.1 Ornithinimicrobium sp.
GACACACCAGAGGGCGCCCGATGGGCGCTGGCCCACTAAATAGAAATCGAGGTATGCCGCATGCCCGGCAACTCCCAGCGCCGCGGTGCGGTGCGCAAGTCCAGCAAGAAGGGCGCGGTCGTCGGTAGCGGCGGCCAACGCCGCAAGTCCCTGGAGGGGCGCGGACCGACCCCGAAGGCCGAGGATCGGCCCTACCACCCGGCCGCCAAGCGCTCATCGGGCTCTGACACCCGATCGCAGGGGCGAGGGCAATCCTCCGGCTCGAAACGGTCAGGGCCGCGCAAGGACAAGCCGAGCACCGAGATAGTGGCTGGCCGCAACTCCGTGGTTGAGGCACTGCGCAGCCACATCCCCGGCACGGCGCTGTATGTGGGAGCGCGCATCGACTCCGACGACCGGGTGCGGGAGTCCATCTCGATGGCTAGCGAGCGTGGGATCGCTGTCTTGGAGGCGCCCCGCGGTGAGATGGACCGGTTGACCGATGGCGCCTCGCATCAAGGGTTGGCCCTGGCCGTGCCACCGTACGACTACGCGCATCCGGACGATCTGATGGACGCCGAACTCCCCGGGCTGCCGTTGATCGTTGCCCTGGATGGCATCACCGATCCACGCAACCTCGGTGCCATCCTGCGCTCGGCAGGGGCGTTCGGAGCCCACGGCGTCGTGGTCCCGTCGCGCCGCTCGGCGGGCATGACCGCCGCTGCCTGGAAAACCTCGGCCGGTGCAGCCGCCCGGGTCAAGGTGGCTCAGGCCACCAACCTCACCCGGGCATTGGAGGGGTATCGCAAGGCCGGCTATTTCGTCATCGGGCTGGCCGCTGACGGAGATGTTGATCTGCCCGAGTTGGCACTCAGTGACCGCCCGCTGGTGGTTGTCGTCGGCTCGGAGGGCAAAGGTCTATCACGGCTCGTCAGCGAGACCTGCGACCAGATTGTCTCGATTCCGATGACCTCGGCCACTGAGTCGCTCAATGCCGGAATTGCTGCAGCCGTCACTCTGTATGCGATCGCTCAGCAGCGCGGGTAGCGGCCCGTGAGTCGTCGCTGGGCGGGGGCGTTGATTGCGGTCGCGCTGGTGGTGGCCACGATCATGGTGGCGGCCCTGGCGTACCGGCCGGGGGGGACCGGGGAGACAAAGGACCTCGAGGTGCAAGAAGTGCTCGAGGTGCAAGAAGTGCTCGAACGCGAACCCACCTTCACCCAGGGGCTCGAGTTGCTCGGGAACGGAACGATCGTGCATAGCCGGGGCCTGTATGGGGAGTCGGGGATCGATGTGTTCACGCCCGAGGGTGCGTTGTTGGCGAGCGCTGAGCTGCCGGCGCAGGAATTTGGCGAAGGTGTCGCGATCGTCCCGGACAACCCGATGGATCGACAGGCGATGTTCAGCTCCACCGACCAGACCGCATACCAGTTGACCTGGAGGTCGGGTGTGGTTCACACGTGGAGCCTTCCCGACTTGGTGGAGGGACCCAGCATGAGCATCGATGAAGAGGGTTGGGGCTTGTGCTACGACCGTGTCCGGCGGGCCCTGTGGCATTCGGATGGAACCTCGACGTTGCGACTGCGTCACCACAGGGATCTGCGGGTGCTGCAAGAAGTCACGGTGACCGATCCCGAGAACGGGGGCGCCGAGGTGGACCAGCTGAACGAGCTGGACTGCAACGGGGGCGAGGTGTGGGCAAACATCTGGAAGAGCGACAGCATCGTGCAGATCGAGCCGGACACCGGCGAGGTCATGTCGTACGTCGACCTGTCCGAGGTGGTGCGCGCTGAGGATCCGTCGGGGGACGGGAGCGTCCTCAACGGAATCGTCTGGAGCGACTCCAGGCTGCTGGTGACGGGCAAGAACTGGGAGCACTTCTACTGGATCGACCCCTTCGCCGGCAGCTAAAGGGCGCCATCGCTGCCGGTAGTGGACATCGCGAAGGATTCAGTCGAGCGAGGGGCTAGTTGGGGACGGCCGCGCGGATGGGGATCTCGTCGGTGTCGAGACCGAGGACGGCCGCTTCATCAGGCTTGCTCGGCAAGATGGTGTCGACGTAGTCACGGGCCGCATCCTCGATAGTCATATCCCGACCGGCCCGCTCGGACAGATACCACCGGTGCTCCAGCAGTTCGTGGAACAACTGAGCGGGCTCGAGCTTGCTGCGCATCTGTGCTGGCACCGTACGAGTGACCGGCTCGTAGATGCGAGACAACCAGTCGTGGGCGACCTGTGACTCATCGTCGTTCTGCCGGTCAGTGGCCGCGCGATAGG
>JBATUU010000383.1:0-6406 GCA_049671385.1 Ornithinimicrobium sp.
CCAGACGCGCGCCACGCTCCAGTGCCGCGGCGGCCAGCACGCCTGACTTCCCTCCAGGACCCGCACACAGATCGAGCCACCGTCCGGCGTCAGCGGACACAGGCGCGTTGAGCAAGGCCTGGGCGACGAGTTGAGATCCGGCGTCCTGCACGGCGGCTCGTCCCGATCTGATCATGGACATATCGCCAGGGTCGCCAGCAGGCAGAGTCCACGCGGTGCTTGCGATCGGTGAGCGCTCGGCACCAGCAGCCTCGAACTCGGCTGCGCTCGCGAGGTCTCCGCGAGCCGCTAGCGTCAACGCGCCGGGCTCGTTGTTGGCCTCCATGAACGCCAACAGGTCCTCGCGCACCAGGGCTGGGGTGCTCACCTGGTGACTCAGCAGCGCGGCTCTCAGCGCTCGCGCTACCCATACCGGATGGGAGTGCTCGGCGGCGTCGGCGGCCAGCGCGTCCCCGGCTCCCTCGCGGACCAGATCCACCCAGGCTGCCCGATTGCGCTCTGTGACCCGTCGAAGCACCGCATTGACAAAGCCTCCGGCTCCACGCGAGACCACCTGGCGAGCGAGTGCGACTCCTGAATTGACGGCAGCATGGTGGGGCACCCGCATGCCAAGGATCTGATGGGCGCCCAGGCGCATCACATCCAGCGTCGGTCGATCAATCGTCGCGATCTCTCGATCGGCCGCGATAGCGATGACGTGGTCGTAGAAGCCTTGCATCCGAATAGTGCCGAAACAGAGCTCGGTGGCAAAGGCTGCATCTCGCCCGCGCAGACGTGCCTCGCGCAACCGCTGCGGCAGATCCAAGTTGGCGTAGGCCCCTGACTCCACTGCTTGCATCGTCAAATATGCGCAGTGTCGAGGTGCATCGACGGCCCGTGCGCGATCGGCTGGCTTGGTGACCGAGCGAGCGCGACGTTCAGACATGCCGAGCCCCCGTGCGCTCTCCCCCGAGGACATCACCGGATGCGGCCCGGGCACCCCGAGCCCAATCCGCCGCATCCATCCCCTGTTTGCCTTGCGGTTGCACCCGCAGCAGTCTGATCTGTCCGTGCGTTGTGCCGACCAGCACCTCGCGCTTGGACACCAACAACTCGCCGGGTCTGGGCTCGGCCCTGGAGTGAGCCTGCGTTGTGCGCGGCTCGTCGACCAACTCAGCGCGCAACACCGCTAGCCGTCGATCGTCCACCGTGGTGAAGGGACCCGGCTCCGGGGTGCATCCTCTGATCTGCCGATCAACGGCGTAGGCGGGCCGTGCCCAGTCGATCTCAGCATCGGCCGGGGTCAGCTTGGGTGCGTGGCTGATCCCGTCATGTGGTTGAGGCTGCGGGTGGGCGGTTCCGGCTGCAAGAGCATCGAGCGAAGCAACCAGCAAGTGCGCACCTGCGATAGATAGCCGCCTCAGGACATCCCCCGCGGTGTCGCTGTCCCGCAGCGTCTCGGTGACCCTCCCCAGCGTGGGGCCGGTATCGAGGCCTTCAGTCAGTTGAAAGGTGGTGGCGCCTGTGACGTCATCACCAGCCATGATGGCGCGCTGCACTGGCGCAGCCCCCCGCCAGGCAGGCAACAGCGAGAAGTGAAGGTTGACCCAGCCGTGCACTGGCACCGCCAGCAACTTCGGTGGGACGAGCGCTCCGTAGGCGACGACCGGAGCAGCATCCAGGTTCAGCGCCTCGACTTGGGCCAGCACCTCGGGATCCCCCAGTGACGTTGGCTTCAGAGCCTGGATGCCGGCCTGATCTGCCGCGAGTGCCACTGGGCTCTGCCGCAGCGTGCGGCCCCGACCGGCCCGCATATCCGGGCGGGTCAGCACAGCACAGACCTCGTGCTCAGAGTCGATGAGCGCCTGAAGCGTGGGCACTGCAACATCCGGGGTGCCGGCAAACAGAAGGCGCATGCCGCCTACCTTCTCACTGCTTGTGCACTCAGGACCCCATCGAGCCAGTCCCATCTCGGTGGAGTCCGGAGCACCGACGCTTTGTGTTGAGCTAGGAGAAGGTCAGGCCGAGTTCTCCTCACTCGACTGCTGGTTCTCCTCTTCCCGAGTCTTCGGACTGACCTTCAACTCGACGACTTCGTCACCCAAGGAACGCAGCAGGTCATGACGTGCCTCGCGGCGCTTGCGCTGCTCGTCGGGAATCGGCACCGGCGCCGCAGCGATCAGTCTCTTGGTGTACTCCTGCTGTGGATCGTGCAGTACCTCATCACGAGACCCGTGCTCGACGACACCACCGTTTTGCAACACAACCACTTTGTGGGCGAGCAGGTCGATCACTGACAGGTCGTGGCTGACAAATAGGCACGCGAACTTATATTCCGCCTGCAATTCGGCGAAAATCTTGAGCACGCGGGCCTGCACTGACACGTCGAGTGCCGACGTGGGTTCGTCGGCCACCAGAAGTTCTGGGTCCAAGGTGAGTGCACGCGCAACGCTGATCCGCTGACGTTGCCCACCGGAGACTTCATGCGGGTACCGGTTGTACACCTCGCGCGGCATCTGAACTGCATCCAGGAGCTCGTAGACCTTTTTTTGGCGAGAGGCCCGGTCGCCGACTTTATGCACGTCCAAGGGCTCGGCGATGCACTCGCCGATCGGCATGCGTGGGTCCAGCGAGGCCGCCGGGTCCTGAAAAATGACGCCGATTCGCTTGCGCAGCGCCTTCAACTCTTGCTTCTTCAAGGAGGGCAGATCTTCACCGAGCAGCGTGAACTTGCCGGAAGCGGCTGGGATCAGACCCAGTGCGCACCGGCCGATGGTCGATTTGCCGGAGCCGGACTCGCCGACGAGACCGACGATCTCGCCTTGACGCACATCGAAGGTGACGTCGTCAACCGCCCGGAAGGGTGGCTTACCAAGGCGCTGATACTCGATGACCAGGTTCTGCAGACTGATTGCCAGGTCGGCATCAGGATCCAAGGTGTCGCGGACATTGATGCCCATCTGCCCCCGCCCAGCCCCCAGGCGTGGCACCGAGCCAAGCAACATTTTGGTGTAGTCGTGTTGCGGGTTGGTCAGGACTTCATCGCACGTGCCGGTTTCGACCAGCTCGCCTTTGAACATCACCGCAACCCGGTCAGCCATGTCAGCGACCACACCCATGTTGTGAGTGATCAGCAAGATGCCGGTCTCCAACTTGTCCCTCAACGACCGCAGCAAGTCCAGGATGTCAGCTTGCACGGTGACGTCCAAGGCCGTCGTGGGTTCGTCGGCGATGATCACCTTCGGGTCACAACTGATCGCGATCGCGATCACTACGCGCTGACGTTGTCCGCCCGAGAGTTCGTGCGGGTATTGCTTGACACGCTTCTCCGGCTCCGGGATGCCGACCATCTCCAGCAACTCCACGGCCCGTTTGTCAGCGTCTTTGCCGACAGCAATGCCGTGCAACTCCATGGATTCGGTGAGTTGTGTGCCGATGGTCAACACAGGGTTCAGCGCAGTCATCGGCTCTTGGAAGATCATCGCGATGTCGTTGCCTCGCATTTTGCGCATCTTGCGCTCGTTGATCTCACCGACCGCTATCCCGTTGACCGTGACCCGCCCATCGATCCGGGCATTGCCAGGAAGCAGCCGCATCGACGTCATAGAGGTGACGGACTTGCCGGAGCCGGACTCGCCCACCACGGCAACAACTTCCCCAGGCTTGACGTCCAAGGTAACGCCTTTGACCGCGTGCACCGATCCGAACTCGGTCTTGAAGCGGACATCAACGTCGGTGAAGCTCAGCACTGAGCCATCGGCGGACCCTGTCGATTCGTCGCCGTTTGCGGTGTCGTGCTCACTCATGGCAGTTGCCATTAGTCGGCGCTCCTGTTCTGACGGGGATCAAAGGCGTCGCGCAAACCGTCACCGAGGAAGTTGACGGAAAAGGCAATGGCCAAAATGAGCATTCCTGGCCACCAAAACAACCACGGTCTGGTCAAGAACGCGGTCTGGTAGGTGCTGATCAACTGGCCCAAGGAACTGTCCGGGGGGTTGATCCCGTAACCGAGGAAGCTCAGCGAGGTCTCCAACAGGATGGCTACGGCAATGGTCAGCGTGGCGCTGACGATGATGGTGCCGATGGTGTTAGGCAGAATGTGCTTGAAGATGATCCGTAGCGAGCCTGTGCCAATCGCTTCGGCGGCAGTCACGAACTCGCGCTCGCGTAGCGACAACACCTCACCGCGCACCAACCGGGCCAGACCAGTCCACACCAGGATGCTCAGAGTGAACGACATACCCCAGATGCCCGCGTCGAGCAGTTTGCCCACTGTCGCGGCCAAAATGAGCAGCGGGATGACGATGAAGAGGTCCGTCAAACGCATCAAGACAGCCTCTACCCAGCCGCGATAGAAGCCGGCCGCGGCGCCCACCGCGACGCCGATGATGGTACTGCCTATTCCCACCGCAAAGGCCACGAGCAGAGATTGTTGCGTGCCACGCATGGTCAGCGCGAAATAGTCCTTGCCGGTGGTCTCCTGACCGAACGGGCTCTCCCCCAGCGAAGGTGGCCAGAGTTGAATGGTCGGCGAACCACCGTCCACGGTGGGTGCTGTCGACAGATAGGACTTGTCCCACCATCCCGGAAGGGGACCCACTCCGATTGAGGAGTACGCGAGCACAATCACACCGAGGAGGACGCCGAGGGAGATCATGGCGCCCTTGTGACGGAAGAAGCGCCGTCGCACCAATTGCCCCTGCGAGAAGGACTTCTCAGTGAAGTCGAGCTGCTTCTCCACCGAGTACTTCGACTCGATGTCCTCATCCTGCGGGGACCCGGTGTCCACCTGCCCCACCATCGGTGATACGTCTTCACGCCCTGACCCAGGCGTGTCCGGCTTATCCTGCTCAGGCACGTCGTCCTTAGCCATCGCCTAGTCCTACCTTCTGATCCGTGGGTCGAGTGAGGCGTAGGCGATGTCGGCCAACATATTCATCAGCACGGCCGCCGTGCCCGTCACCAAGAAGAAGCCCATGAGGGGGTTGGGATCGGTGTTGTCGAGACCCACTTTGAACAGAGCACCCATGCCGCTCCAGCCAAAGACCGTCTCTGTCACGACGGCGCCACTGATCAGCGAAGCGAAGTCGAAGGCAACGATCGTCGTAATTGGGATCAGTGCGTTCCGCAGTGCGTGCTTGGTGTTGATCACCCGATCAGACAGACCCTTGGACTTGGCTGTCCGCATGTAGTCCTGCTGCGTTGTCTCCAACATGGAGGACCGGGTGTATCGCGAGTAACTGGCCAGCGAGATCAAGATCAGCACGGTACTGGGCAAGATGAGTTGGGTTACCCAGTCCCAGGTGCCTTCGTAGAAATTGCCCGAGAAGAGTGGCGAGCCAGAGCCGATCGTGGAGATGGGACGACCTGTGATGTCGACATACGAGGCCCAGTTGCTCAGCAACCTGTCGAGGAACACAAAGAAGCCGAATGACAATGCGGTGCCGATGGATATCGTGATGGCGGTGGCTCGCTCGTAGCCGCCCGCTACGACACCGACCACTGCGCCGACCGCTACGGAAATGGCGGCCAATATGGCCAGAAGTGTCCAGGAGGGGTCCTCCATCATCCCGCGCGTGATGAAGAAGGACACGATCCCAACGGCGATCGTGATCAAGCCGCAGTTGATGACTTGCCGATTCCGCAGACCCACGGTGAGCATGAGCAGCAGCCCAAGCGCCGCCAGCGAAAGCAGAATGATCAAGGGGAGACCCAAGGCGGGCTGGGCGAACCAGTTCACCGCATTGAAGTAGATCAGGACCAACGCGAGCCCGATGGCCGTCGCCGCGAACGTAATGAGTCGTCGCTGCTTGTCACCTCCAGCTATGACCGAGGCAGCTCCACCGAAGATCAGGGCCAAGATGATGGTTGTTATCAGCGATATCCCCGGATCAGCCATCCAGTTGTTGAAGTCGATCGCACCGTACTGCTTGAGCAACACGGCCGCCCAGAACACGGGCAGGGAGAAGAAGAGGAATGCGGCAAAGGTGACCGCGTAGTCAAAACCGCTGTACTGGCGGATCGCCGAGAGCACGCCCGCGGCCACACCGAGCACGATGGCGATCACGGTGGCCAAGGTCACCAGTCGCAAACTGCTACTTGCCGCAGCAGTAACGAGTGTGTTGACGCTGGTGCCGCTGCGGTTGTCCCCCAGATCGCAGGACAATACGAAACACTTGCTGGCCCCGCCAAGCCACAACCCGTACCGCACGTACCAAGGCTCGTCCAGATTCATACGGTCAACCCGGGCCTGAATGAGTTGGTCAGCGTTGCTGGAGTTGTTGCCGCGCAAGTCCTCCAGCGGGTCTCCTGAATTGATCGTCAGGACATACATCAGGATCGAACCCAGAAACAGAATCAGGAGGGATATCCCGAGCCTGCGAGCTATGAAACGAAGCACGACCGTGCCTTTCGTGAGGCCTTGACC
>JBATUU010000384.1:0-11147 GCA_049671385.1 Ornithinimicrobium sp.
GCGAAGGCTCACTCACGAGTGCTACCGAGCGAGATGCCAACGGATGGCACCATCGTGGCCTTGGAGGAAGAGGACGAGGAACTCCCCACCGCTATCCGCGGCCTGGCCTGAGCGCTGCGCCGATCTCAGTGTGCCGACTCGGCTAGCAGCCTGTAGGGGTGCTAATCTTCCCAGTCGTGTGACCCACCCGGGGCTGTGGCGCAGTTGGTAGCGCGTCTCGTTCGCAATGAGAAGGTCAGGGGTTCGATTCCCCTCAGCTCCACCAAACAGCTGGTCAGAGGCAAAGCGGTCGTCCTTGGAGAGGCGGACCTCGTGGCCGCTCTCTATTTGTACCACACGTAACGGGTTGGTCCAGCAGCATGCATCGTTGATTCTTGGTCGTTCTCGACCTGACACTACGCCGCGATCGCCCTCACGGGAGCGATTCCCACATCGGCCGCCGGGATGCGGGTCCGGCCATATAGGTGACGTCATCGGACTGGACCACCGTCGCCACCGCACTCCGGTCGTTTGCCGCATTCCTGCTGGTCGCACATGGTTTCGTTGAGTCACTTGAGGGTCGCGGACGCGTTCACCCCATCGACCGCATCGATTCCCGATGAAGGTGAGGGTCAGATCGTGATCGACGGGGAGGTTCACGTGGATCCCTGGGTCTGCCGCAGCACGTTATCGCTCGCCGAGGTCACGCCTACCGCTACCGCTCGAGCCTGCTTGTGCACCGGGTGCCCTGAGCCGGGCTGCTGATCAAGCTGCGCCGGCGTCGGTGCCGAGCCCGCGGGTGCGGAGCAGAGCGAGGAAACCGGGTATCTGCTCCGGTACGTCTGGTTCACGCATCGGCACCGTCGAGATGGAGGTCGCCCCTGAAGTCAGGACCTGCCACTGGTCTGCGGGGAAGCACTGTGCGAGTTGCGGTCTACCGAACGAGGCCGGGACCGGAATACCTGTGGCGACGGCGCGAGCCAAGGGAGGCGGCATTTGGGTCGGGGTCGCTCCGAGGTGCTCGAGGTAGGCGAGCCCGCCGCCTAGGAAATTCGTCTCCGCCAAAAGCAGAGTGCCACCCCCGCCTAGCATCTGGCGCAGGTTGGCGGCTAGGGCGGTGCGGTCTGTCCGGCTCAGTGTGTGCAAGACCCCCCGGACGAGGACGTTGACCTCACCGAACTCGGCGGCGAGTTGTCGCCCCAGGCCCGGCGTCGTCAGGTCCAGTGCGCGGAAGGAGATGTTGCCGATGCCGCCGGACTCCTCCTCCGCCCGGCTGATCGCATGCGGAGCTAGGTCGATGCCTATCGCGGATGGGTATTCCGCGGCCAGCATCCGCGTGATCCGTCCGTTGCCGCAGCCTGCGTCCACGACCGGGAGGTTGGGGTCAGCGATGCGACGCAACTGGTCCAGGTAGCCTCGCGCCTCCTCGGGTTCTTCCGGGTCCCAAAGGACATCGCCGTGTGACCCTGTCACCTGCACGTCCGCCCAGTAGCGGTCCCACCGCCCGTTGAGGTCCTTGGGTGCCTGCCGCGCGAGACGGATGGCATTGGGGAGGTTGAGAATCTTCTTCCACGACAACGGACTTTCCTTCGGAGATCGCAGTGGGTCACCCGTGCCGGGATGCCGTCTCGACGTCGGGGTCGAGCCGTCCGATCGTATCGAGCGTCACGGCCGGCTCCAAGCGCGCGTCGTCGCCACGCAGCAGATCGGTCATCTGCTGGGCAGCCACCGGTCTGCTGAAGTAGTACCCCTGCGCATAGTGACATCCCATGGCCTGCAGTTCCGCCGCCTCGCCCGCGGTCTCTACCCCCTCGGCGATGCAGGTCAACTCCACCGCATCGATGAGCCCGATGACGGCCTGGCCCAAGCGACGCTGTCGGGTGTCGATGTCCACGCTGCTAATGAGCGCCCGGTCAATCTTGACCGAGTCGACGGGGAGCCGTCGCAGGTAACTGATCGAGGAGTAACCCGTGCCGAAGTCGTCGATGGCCAAGCCCACGCCGGCGGCCCGCAGGTCGTGAAGGGCCTGGGTCATCTCTGCCCCGTCCTCCATGAGTCCATTCTCGGTGATCTCCAGGACGACGCTGGCGGGCCTGACCTCCAAGCGTCGCAGTGTCTCCTCGACGAACGCCACGATTGCGGAGCGGCGAAACTCGATGGGCGAGACGTTGATGTGCAGGCGGAACGAGGGTGGCACCGCGAGCTCGCGCTGCCACAATGCCAGCTGACTCAGCGCCTCCACCATGACCCACTGTCCGATCTCGACAATGCGCCCGGTCTCCTCTGCGACCTCGATGAATTCCCCGGGACCGATCACCCCTCGGCTCGGGTGACTCCAGCGCACCAGCGCCTCAGCACCGACGATCCGCCCCGTGCTCAACTCCACGAAGGGCTGGAAGTGCAGAATCAACTGCCCCTCTTGCACTGCGGTCTGCAACTCGTCCTGTATGCGTACCCGCGCCAACGCCGCGGTGTGCATCTCCGGTCGAAACACTTGGATGTTGTTGCGTCCCCGCGCCTTTGCGGCATACATGCTCGTGTCTGCATCCCGCAGGAGTGAATCCGGAGTCTGGCCGCGGGTGCCGAAGCATACTCCGATGCTGGCACCGGCCGAGGCCATGTGGTCGCCGATCCGCATCGGCTGACGCAACGACTCCAGCGCTCGTTCTGCGATCCGCAGCGCGGCCTCGGGAGTCGCATCCGTGACGAGGATGGCGAACTCGTCGCCGCCGAAGCGCGCCACGGTGTCCGTCTTGCGGGCAACTCGCTCCAAACGGCGGGCTACCTCAAGGAGAGCGCTGTCACCGCCGGCATGGCCCAAGGTGTCGTTAACGAGCTTGAACCCGTCCAGGTCGAGTGCGAGGAGCGTGGGCGCCAGCGCTCCTCGGTGGAACCTGGCGATCGCTTGGACCATTCGGTCGCGGAGCAGCGCCCGGTTGGCAAGCCCGGTCAGGGAGTCCGTCAGCGCCTGCCGCCGCATCGTCTCATGCGCTTCCTCAAGGGCTTGGGTGCGCTCCGCTACGTGCTGTTCCATTCCGGCGTAGAGGACCTCCAGCTCCTCGGCGAGCATGTTGAGGCCCACCCCCACCGCCTCCATCGAGTCTGCCTTGCCCGAGGTCTCCAGCCGTGCGCTGACATCGCCAGAAGCGAGCTTGAATACGAACTCGAGGAGCTGGTCGACTTGCTGCTCCTCAAGGCTCACGGTCGCCGCCGGAATCGATCAGCCAGGCGATGGCCAGAGCCTCGTCGGTAAAGAACCGGGTCGGGACGGGCACCCCGGTCACACCGAGGGTGAAGTTGGCGATCACGCGGTCGACAGAGGACTTGCCGAGAAGGGCGATACGGGTGGCGGACGTATCCTCAGTAAAGATCACCCGCGCGGGCCGGGTGATCACTTTTGTCAATGCCATGTCTACGAGCATGGGAAGGTGTCGACCATCGCAGAAGTCCGCCAGACCGTCGACTGCCTCACGGGCCAGTTCGCCGGTCACCGTAGTCCCAGGCGTCCATGACAGCCGGACGAAGCCAGCGTGGTGCATCTCGAACGACATAGGACTGCTCGAGGCCTCAGTCATAGCGACTCCCTTTTAGTACCTTCCCGGGTCGACGTCGGGCCTTCCTCAGCACATACCCAGTCTCGCCATTGACTGGCAACCGGGGTGGCATAGGCGATGTGGCCTCTTCTATTTTGCCCACCTCGCCCCTGCGTTCAAGAAAAGCCTAACCTCTGGAACTTCCCTCGCTCGTTGAAGCCTAGGGCGTCAGATATCCGAAGTCATGTTAGCCGATCTCTACACGGGGATAGGTGAATGCAGGCGGCCGCTGTGCATCGCGCTGCGTGTAGACGCGAAACACAAGGTGATGAGCTCAGTCGGTGGTGGCAACACCCCTGACAACGGGAGCTGTTGTGCGTGTGGTCTACGGGGGAACTGATCAAGAAGCGGGCCCCAGTTCTGGGTGTCGATGGCTTCGGGGTCGACACAGCGCCCGGCCCGTGATGCTTTTTTGCCAGGTCTGTGTTTGGCCATGTAAAACCCTCAATACTGTCGTCTGGGTCAGCCAAAGGTATGTGATCTTCTAAGGTGGACCCTTATAGGTCATTGCGCTCACTGGGGACGTCAAGTAAACAACAAATTCCATGGTCGCCGGGTGACCAATAAGTTCAGCGAAAGTCACCACCAAGGCGCGGCGAATGAAAGTGTGTATGGAATACTCAATGGGCAAGTGACAAATCTACCAAGACGAGTAGGCGTTGCTCAGATGTCCGCGATGTGAAAGTCTCGTCAGCCAACTCAGGAAGTATTCTTGAAGTCGCTCTTACGGTTCAGCCAACACGCTGACGTTACGTCGACCTCGAACAGGCCCACCTCACGATGGGCAGCCCCCTTCGCGACGATGGGTGCACTCGGCCTAGGCAGCCTGGCGCTGCCGCCCTACGCTGATCCGGCCATCTGGCAAGCGATCGTGCTTCTTCTGGGCTTCCTCGTTGTCCTCGGCTTACTTGGCGTGAGCTTGCGACGCACTGAACGTACGTGGGTCGACCCGATGCCCGCCTTCCTCTTCTTCGGTCTCATAGCCGTCGCCAGGGATCTGGGAGGTGGTTCGTATACCGGCGTGGAGCCCCTTGTGGCGTTGCCCATCCTGTGGCTGGCGATTACCGGCACCAAGGCTGACTTGGCAGTAGCCGGTGTGCTCACTGGAACCGTATTTATCCTTCCGACGATCGTAGTCGGCGCTCCCCAGTATCCCGCCAGCGACTGGCGCAGCGCGGCGCTGTGGATAGGGCTCGCGGTACTCGTAGCTCCCGCCGTGAGACTCCTGGTGGCCCAACTGGCCCAGGAGCGGCTGAGGGTCATTGAGGCGAACGCGGCGATGGAGGCCATTCTCCGAGCTTCAGAGCTCACCAGCGTGGTGTCCTGTAGCACCGACGGCACAGTACTTTCGTTCAACTCTGGCGCGGAGGAACTCCTCGGCTACCGCGCGCAGGACGTGGTCGGTAAGAAGTCGGCACTGCTGTTTCACGACCCGCAGGAGGTCGCAGAGGTGGCCTCCGACCTAGGGGTTGCTCCTGGATTCGCCGTGTTCGTTGAACTGGCTGAACAACGCACTCCCAGTCGGTTGTGGACATACATCACCGCAGATGGAGATCGTCGCAAGGCGCAACTCGTCGTCACCGGGCTGTATAACGAGGACGGGGTTCTCTACGGCTACATCAGGGTCTCATTGGACGTCACCAACAGCGCACTAGTCGAGCGGAACCTCGCCGAGTCTGAGGCACGTTGGCGAGCACTGCTGGAGCACCTTCCAAATATGACGGTGCTCATGCTCGACGAAGATCTGAGGATCGGGATCGCGGCCGGCCAGGGGGTCCATCGCCTAGGTCTCTTCGGCACGGAGGGGTTGCTGTTGGAGCAATACTCACCACAGGTCATGGCACTCGTCCGCACCACCGTGGAACGTGCCCTGTGTGGTGAGGAAAGCGGCGAGTACATCGAGGCGACCATGAATGGAGCGGAGCACGAGATCGTGGTGAGCCCACTTCCTGTGGGACCGGACGAGAAGGCCCAGGCACTGCTCGTAGCACGCGACGTCAGCGAAGAATACGAGCGCGCGCGAAAGCTACAAGCCTCATCGAAACGTGCTGAGCGGCTGTTCGCAGACGCTCCGCACGGTATCGCCCTCCTCAAGCCGGACTCCACAGTGCTGCGTCTGAACCAGACGATGCGCACATGGTTGGGGGACGGGACAGTGGCACCCCTCAGCGACGCAGCTGCGCTTGGACAAGAAGACGTCCTGACGGTCCACTTGGAGGAGGCGGTGAACCGTCAACCAGCGCTTGTACGCGCAGATTGGAATGTGCTGCAGCCCGACGGCCGCGAGATCCACCTCTCACTGAGCAGCCGGGCCGTGCACGACATGTATGAGGATGTCAGCGACGTCATTCTGGTCAATGCTGTTGACGTTTCAGAGCGGCGGATGTACGAGCGGCGTCTAGCCCATCTTGCTGATCACGACGCACTTACCGGCTTGGCGAATCGACGGAAGTTCGACGAGGAGCTGCAGCGTCACCACTCTTTCTGTCAACGCTACGGTCCGGTCGGGGCTCTGCTGTTGATAGATCTCGACCACTTCAAGGACGTCAACGACACCCTGGGACACCACAGTGGGGACCAGCTGATCATCTCCACCGGCGCGGTCATTCGGGCGGCTGTTCGAGACACGGACCTCGTCGCTCGCGTTGGCGGAGACGAGTTTGCGGTCTTGTTGCCAGTGGGCGGCCGAGAAGCGGCGATGGCGGTCGGAAACCATCTGGTTGAAAGAGTGCGCGAGCACACCGAAACCTTCGACGGCATCCGGCGGCGGGTGAGCGCCAGTATCGGCGGTGTCACCTTCGTCGATGCCCAGCAAAACGGCACCGAAATCTTGGGGCTCGCCGATATGATGATGTACGACGCCAAAGAGGCTGGCCGTGACCGTTGCCTTGTTCTGGACCGGGAGAAGTACTCTCAACCGCGAATGAGCGCTCGACTGGACTGGCGCCGCCGGATAGAGCGGGCGCTGGAGCACGATAATTTCGTCTTGTTTCTGCAACCGGTTCAGGATCTGCGCACCGGTCGCGTAACAACCGCTGAGGCTTTGCTCAGACTCAACGACCAGGACGAACTCGTTCCCCCGTCCAAGTTTCTCTACATCGCCGAGCAAACCGGGTTGGCGCCAGCAATAGATGACTGGGTTCTGCGGCACGCTATTGGTCTACTTGAAGAACTGCGTCTCCACGACCCCGACTTTTGCCTGGAAGTCAACCTTTCCGGTCTTTCGATCGGTGACAGCAGGATCGAGAAGACGATCGTGGAGCAACTTCAGGTGAAGGGCGTGCACCCTTCGGCGTTGATCTTGGAGATCACCGAGACGGCCGCAGTCGCTGACATCGCGGCCGCACGGGCTTTTGCTCAGAGAATGACCGCGCTGGGCTGTCGCCTCGCTTTGGACGACTTCGGCGCGGGTTTCGGGTCGTTTTACTATCTCAAGCATCTCCCGTTCGACTTCGTCAAAATCGACGGAGAGTTTATCGAGAACTGCCCCACGTCCGCGGTCGACCGAACCATTCTGAAGTCTATCATTGGGATCGCGCAAGGCTTGGGAAAGCAATCGATCGCCGAGTTCGTTGTTGATGCCGACGTTCTTGAGGTAGTACGCACCGCGGGCGTCGATTTCGCGCAGGGATTTGAAGTCGGCAAGCCGGTGCTACCGGAAGAGTTCCTCGACACTTGGCTGCGCGTGAAGAGTGACGCAATAGAAGGAAGTGTTTGACGATGGGCACCATCGATCAAAAAGATAACGCAATTCCTGGTATCCGTCGCGGCGTTGCTCGTGTCAGCGGCGTGCTTCAGCGCGCCGTCGGAGTTGCCGTTTTCGGCGCGGCTATCCTCGCGAGCATCGTGCTGATTCTTGTGGTGAGCGCCGAGAGTCGACCCGATCTGAGCGATCCGGCCCAGCGTGCCTCGGTGGGCCTTTGGGAGGTGTTTTACGACACCCAAGCACCCGACGTCAGGGTGGTTGCAGGGGCTGGCGCTATGGCCTTGCTCCTGGCTGCTGCGGTGGGCGGCTTGGAACGACGTATTGCGACCAAGTACCGACGCTCAGCCGATCGGATGGGAACCCCCTTGGCGCCACGGATCATCATGGCGCAGACGCGCGGAATCTACGCTGGACCAGTCACGGTGACCGTCCTCATCCCCGCACATAACGAGGAGAAACGCATCGGCGCGACGTTGGACTCGTTGATGTCCCAGTCACGACCACCTCAACGGATCGTCGTCGTGGCCGATAACTGCGACGACGACACGATCGCTATTGCCCGCCGTGCAGGCGTGGAAGTGTTCGAGACCGTCGACAACAAGCACAAGAAGGCTGGTGGCCTCAACCAAGCGTTGAAAGATCAGCTCCCCACCCAGGGAGAGAACGACATGGTCATGATCATGGACGCAGACACGGTGTTAGAACCTGGCTTCCTCGAAGAGGCCATGAGCAGGGCCACGGCCGATCGTGCCTTGATGGCGGTGGGTGGACTGTTCTACGGGGAACAAGGCCACGGGCTGCTGGGTCTGTTTCAGCGCAACGAGTACACCCGCTACGCCCGAGACATTCGACGACGCCGTGGCAGGGTGTTCGTGCTGACCGGCACAGCGTCGCTGTTCCGTCCGCGGGCTTTGCGCACAGTCGCGGCCAGTCGCGGCACCCTACTCCCGGGACGGAGCGGTGATGTATACGACACAGCCGCTCTGACCGAGGACAACGAGTTGACAATTGCCCTGAAATCCCTGGGAGCGCTCATGACATCACCTCAGGGCTGTGTGGTGGTGACCGAGGTCATGCCCACCTGGGGGGCGCTATGGCAACAAAGGTTGCGGTGGCAACGCGGGGCACTCGAGAACCTGGGGGCGTACGGGATCACTGCCCAGACCTCCCGGTACTGGGCGCAGCAGTTTGCGATCGCCTACGGCTCCATTGCCTTGTTCACCTACCTTTCGCTCATCGTGTTGATGGTCCTCGCCCTCGACGTGTGGATCTGGTTCCCGTTCTGGATCGGAATCGGTCTGATCTTCGTCGCTGAGCGCATCATCACCGTCTGGCGAGGAGGGTGGAGGGCGCGGTTGTTGGCGGCCACGCTGTTCCCCGAGCTGGTCTTCGCGCTCTTCCTCAACGTCGTCTTCGTCAAAGGGATCATCGACATCTCGCTGAAGCGCACGGCCGACTGGGGCCATGTTCCAGCGACGGACCCAACCGAGGCACCATGAACGTGCCGATGAGCAAGGACATCGTGGCGGGGATCCTGATATCCGAATCGATCGTGTCCACAACGGCCTTTGGAATTCTGATGGCGTTCGTAGCACTCAATACGATCATGTACACCGTGCTCGCATTGGGCAAATGCCTGCCCAAGGTGCACTTCCTGGACCATCTCCCCCGTACAACCGAGCGTGCCGAGACCCGCAACATCGATCCGGACGCGCCCGCGTGACCCTGTGACGTCCCCCGGGGCCGGGCCCGCGATCACATTTCCGATGTTGGGCGTCGGTCCTGGTCAGGGGTTCGATTCCCCTCAGTTGAACCCGTTGGCTCGGCAGTGCCTACTGAACTGCTAGAGCGTTCCCCACAATGATGCCGATACCGGTGGCCAAGCCGCCTATGACAACGATCTCCAGCGCGCTCTTGAGGGGAGAGACCTTGACTACCTTGCCTTTGAGGTAGCCCAGGACGAAGAGACCGATCAGCGCAGCAACGATCGCCACGTTGCGTGAGTACTCCATGGGGAAAATGAGGATAGGCAGCAAGGGGACCAGGCCTGCGAGGAAGTACGAGACGAACATGATGGCACCACTGATGAGGGGCATCTTGAATGCCTCGGTGTGGTCCAGCTGGTGTGCAGATTTGGAGCTCGAGTATTGTCCTGCGCCCATGGAGAGGGCCTCCACCAAGATGGTCACAGCGCCGGCGAGCACGACGACCTGTTTGTTGTTGGTCCCCGTGCTCACCCCGACGATCACCCCGGTTGTGGAGACCAGCGCGTCATTGAATCCAAACATCGCGCTTTGCAGGTATTCCTTGTCCATCAGCTTCATAGAAGTGATCGCTTCATTCGGTCGCGATGTCCACCTACGTCAGCCCCCGTCGGAACTCATCGGAATCCGGGGGCCTCGAACCGTGCATCGTGTCAGTCGCCCTGGTGCTCTGGTTGTTGGTGGACGATCGCGATGGGGCATTGACGGGGTCGATGCAGTACGCCCTGGCTGACTGAGCCCAAGAGGAGACCGTGGAAACCGCCCCGGCCGCGACTGCCGACCACGAGTAGCCCCGCGGAACGCGCCTCGGTCACCAAGCGGTCTACAGCTAGTTGCCTAGAGACGACGTAATGCACCGGCACGTCGGGGACTGTCTGAGCCCACCCGGCCATCGCTTCATGCAACACCCGTTCTTGCTGATCAACCAGCTGGCTGAGAGTGTCCTTGTTGATCCACGGGAGGGTTGCTTTTTCGGGCACGTCCAGCCGCCAGGCATACACAGCGACCAAGGGAACGCGGCGTAGTTGCGCAGCACCGAAGGCGTACTCAATGGGGGCTCGGTTGGCAGGTGAGCCGTCAACTCCCACCACCACGCGGCCCCTCGGTCTTGGAGCCACGTGGGAATCTATGACGACGACGGGTGCATGTGCGTGGGCCGCGACCTGGGCTGATGTGGAACCCAGCATCGCTCCTGCGATTCTTCCGTGACCCTCTCGGCCTACCACCACGGCTTCGGCATTGCCTGAGGCGCTGACCAGCACGGACGCCGCACTGCCGCTGCTCACGTGGCTTCGCACCCGGATCGAAGAATCGAAGGTGTGCGCGTACTCCTCGGCCACCTGGACGATCTTGTCTGCTAAAGCCCTGGGCAGGAGGGTGTCCAACCCGATGTCGGACTGGAGCGGCAGGGCGATCCCGCGAGCAAGATGCAAGTCGATGGGCCGGTCGCGCAACCTCGCCTCGTTCAGGGCCCAGTCGAGCGCCGGAGAACACGGTTCTACTGGATCAAGACCTACCACGATGGGCTGCATGCTCACTCCTGTATGTGCGATCCCGCTACATCTGTGCTCTCGATGATTCACCGGGTCCAGGAGTCGGGACAGAGTCTTTGGTCCCCCTACCTCGGTGTTGGTTGACGTGCGGTGTTGGTTTTGCAGTAGCGGGACTTTCGGCCCTACCTCTGCTGATGTGCCCCTGTCAATGTGAAGTACAGAGGCTCACACCTCACCGTGCAGTGCTATAGGCAGCGCAGGTCACAGCGACACAGGAGGAGCGCTATGAACGCCTCAGAGCAGTCAGTGGTAGTCGGCTACGACGGCTCGCCCGCAGCGGGGAAGGCTGTGAGGTGGGCTGCCTTCGAGGCGGCACGGCGCGACCAGCCGCTGACGGTGCTCGTGGCGACGAACTACATCAAAGAGATGACCGACTTGCTCTCGGTATCGGGCGTGCAGGGTGGCACCTTGCAAGCCGAAGGGCGCCGGCTCGCCAAGTCAGGCGCGGATCTGGCCCGCGTTGCGGCCCCACCGGTCAGAGTTGAGCCCACGGCCCGCGGCATGGGAGCGGTGGCGGCACTGTGTGAGGCGGCCCAGTCGGCCAGCCTCGTTG
>JBATUU010000385.1:0-2224 GCA_049671385.1 Ornithinimicrobium sp.
GCCGCAGACCGTCATCCATGCCGACCGGTACGGCGCGACTGCGACAGAGTTTGAGGCCGTTGTATTCCGCCGGATTGTGGCTAGCGGTCACCATCGCGCCGGGAAGACTGAGGTGCCCGGAGGCAAAGTACATCTGATCGCTGGCGCACAAGCCGAGCATCTGGACGCCGACTCCGGCCGCGCGCACCCCGTCGGCAAATGCCTCCGCCAAGGGAACTGACGATGGCCTCATGTCGTGTCCCAACACGATCTCGACATGACCCTCTGCGGTGACGACGATGTCGGCGAACGCGGCACCGAGAGCGCGAAACACCCCGGGGGTCAACTGCTCACCGACTCGTGCGCGGATGTCGTAGGCCTTGATGAACTCCGCGAGTTTGATCGCGGTCACGCTGCGTCTGCGATCAATCGCGCAACACGCGCAGGTGGGGGCGCTGAGACGGCGTCGGGGGGGCAGGCCGCTGCTGCGGCGCCCGACGCTGCTCGCGCACGGCATCAGCCAATGCCACTAAGTCATCGGCTGGGGTGGGCGACCCGTCGGGCGATTCGAGACGAACGATGTCCCAACCACGGGGGGCGGTCAGGTTGCTGCCGTGCTGCTCGCAGAGGTCGTACGAATGGGGCTCGGCATAGGTGGCTAGCGGCCCGAGCACAGCGGTCTGCTCGCCATACACGTACGTCAACGTCACAACCGCGCTCTGCCCACAGGCTGTCCGCGAGCAACGCCGATCAATGGTCACGACACAACACCCTAGGTGGCGCTGCGGACACGCCATCAACACCACGCCGAGCGTAGGGTCACCGTGTGGCACAACGGACAGCGCGGGATCGGCGGGGTCATGGCCTGCGAGGGCCACTGGCGTGGCCGCCGGTGCCCTCGATGATGTCGCGCAGTGCCCGCTTTGATGAAGCAGTGCTCGATGCGGTGGCTGCCTTCGAGCACCGATATGCGACAGCCTTGTTGGAGTTGGAGGTGGCCTGCGAGGACGTGCCTCCGACCGACCCGGCCCCCTGGGAGGGACGAGTGGTGATGGGGCGCCTCTTCCCGGCGACCAGTCAGGCCAGCGCCCGCGTGGTGCTCTATCGCCGTCCGATCGAGGCAGCCGCGGACTCCAGAGCGCAGATCCCGTTGCTCATCGGCGAGGTCGTCACCGAGCAGCTCGCCGCGATGCTCGGCATCGACCCCGACGACACGCTCTAGCTCTCACCGCCCGCGGACCAGAGCGTGCACCTGCACGTTCAGTCCGGCTGGATGGGGCGCATCTTCGGCTCAGGCAACACGATGCATCAGGGATACCGAGGCACCAGGTCAACCAGCGATCGATAACGGGGCAGATCGTTCAGCGGCAGCACCGAAATCAGCGTGACTTCGTCGACCTCGGCTGCATTATCTTGATCGCTTTGCTCGCCGGTTCGCGACGCCGATGTCGGGTCCTCATCGCTGACCGCCACAACACTGTGGGCACTGACTGCAGCGAAGGCCTGGCCATCTTGGACTTCGACCCAGACTGCTTCGGCCAGCGATAGGTCGAGGTGAGCCCCAGTGCCGGCCGGCACGTCCAGGAGCGTGTCCAAGACCTCGCCATCATCGCTGACGCGGTGCACTCTGACTTGAGCACCCAGCGGCGAGGCCACCTCCAAGCGGTAGGCGATCGCTGTCGAATCATCGCCCGTCTGAGGCAGCACTGTGCCGGCCAGCCCCTCGATCGGGTGGGTTGAAGGCACCCAGGCGATGTCCGCTCTGCCCTCGCTGCTTTCGGCACTCCTGAGCTGTAGTGCCACCACGACGGGTTCGTCACTGTCAACGGCCAGAGCCGACGTGCCAGCGGGCAGATCTGTGAGCTCGATGTCGGCACCTTCTTCACCAGGTAGCAGCCGCACATCGGTCGGCAGGTCAACAGTGCCCTCGTCGGTCAGCGCCCGCAGTTGGATGACCGCAGGCTCGACGCCGGGGACCGCCACCCGCAGCGTGGCAGGGCGGGGAACCGGTGGTCGGTCCGATGCCTCGGTCTCACCTGCCTGCGCCTCCGGCGTAGGGGCAGTCTCGATCAGCGCCGAGTCCCCTACCCCAGTGATGACATGGCTCGTAGCAGGGTCCGCCGTGGGACCGCTGACTTCCCACCCTTGATCTGTCGTGCCCGCTAACCATCGGTCCCCGAGGTACGCAGTGACTGGACCGCCGGAAGCAATCACGTGGACCGCTGGGTCAGCGACGGCTGGCGCC
>JBATUU010000386.1:0-2188 GCA_049671385.1 Ornithinimicrobium sp.
GTCAATGACGGTCTCATCACGTCGAGCGAAGTGCCGGGTCGCGATGCCCGAGCGCTGCCGGATCCACTCATCGGTGGAGTCGATGTGCTCGCAGATCTCCTCGTTGGTGACCACGCGTTCGGGGCGATAACTTCCCATGCCCAGAACGCGGGCGTAGCGACTGCCTTCCGGCAGCGTCAGCGCCGCTGACCTGCGGCTGTCCGTCGGTGTGCTCATGTGGCGTCCTCGTGTGGGTGCAGGCGCAGGAGCGGCTGACCTGGACTGACCGGGTCGCCGGGCTCGACGAGCCACTCGATGATGTGCCCGCCGTAGGGGGCCTTGACGTTGTGTGTTTCGCGCAGGGTGCTCACTGTCGCGACTACCTCGCCGGGGCGGATGTCGGCGTCGAGGTCCAAACCGTCGCCGGGGCTGACCTTGCCCTTGACCGGAGAGACAACGAGTCGCCAGGTCGGGGCGTCGGTGGGCTCCTCCGGTGATCCGTGCTCACGGATCATTCGATGCGCGGCTTCGAGGTCATCGGGGGTCTTCAGGGCCAGTGTCTCGACGCCCGGGAGGCCACGTTTCGCCAGTCCGGCGAGAGTCCCGGCCGGTGGGATCTCGATCAGGCCGGTGACCCCGAGGTCGGCCATGGTCTGCATACACAGGTCCCAGCGGACCGGGTTCTGCACCTGGTTGACCAGACGGGACAGGTATTCGCGACCGTTGGCCACGACGGCACCGTCAGCATTGGAGATCAACGGCGTGCGCGGGTCGTGGACCGAGATGGCGCGCGAGTACCCGCGTAGCTTCTTCACCGCGGGGGCCATGTGCTCGGTATGGAAGGCGCCGGCGACCTGCAACGGGATGATGCGAGCTTTGGCTGGAGGATCATCGCGCAGCGCTTGAATCTGATCGGCCGTGCCGGCGGCAACGACCTGGCCAGCACCGTTCATGTTGGCTGCAGTCAGGCCGTGGCGCTCGAGGGTGGCGGTGACCTCTTCGACGTCTCCACCGAGCACGGCGGCCATACCCGTTGCCGCCGCTGCGCTGGCTGCCGCCATACCGTTGCCACGCTCGCGCACGAAGACCATGGCCTGCTCGGCACTGAGCACCCCCGCCGCAGAGGCTGCGGTGATCTCGCCCACCGAGTGTCCAGCGCCAGCGCCGACCGCCGCGAAGCCATCGGCGGGGTGGTCAAAAAGGGCCAACAGGGAGATCAGGCCGGATCCGACGATCAGCGGCTGAGCAATCGCCGTGTCTTTGATCGTTGCCGCATCCGAGGTGGTGCCGTGTTCCACCAGGTTCAGCGACGCGACGGCTCCCAACCAGTCCATGCGGTCGCGGAAGCCGGGCAGCTCAAGCCACGGGGAGAGGAAACCAGGAGTCTGCGAGCCCTGTCCGGGGGCAACGATGGCTAGCACGCCTCAACCATCCCGCGTTCAGGCTGCGTTCAGGTGTCAACGAAGCCAACGACATCCTCCGTTCACCTTTGTAGAAAACCTACAAATGATGTGTCACGAGGTGGAGTCAGCTCCCCAAGAGCCCGTGCTGCCCCGCCATCGGGGCGTGCTCGACTGGTCAGCGAATCGCCCTACCGCCAAAGCGATCTGGGCGGTCCACGCCTCGCGAGGCGCCGTCAGATCCAGACTGATAAGTTCTTCGATCCGACCGAGCCGATACCGCACGGTGTTGGGGTGAACAAAGAGAACCCTGCTTGTCGCCTCGAGAGCCCCGCCCGCCTCCAGGTACGCGTCGGCGGTCTCGATCAGCGTTGATCCGCTATCGCGGAGCGGCACATAGACCCGGTCGACTAAGGCGCGTCGGGCCGGCGCTTCTCCGAGCAACGTTCGCTCGGCCAGCAGATCGTCCGCCAATACTGGTCTCGGGGCCTGCGCCCAGGCGGTAGCGGCTTCGGCGCCCGATAGTGCGGCGCGAGCCGAACGACCAGCTGCGTACAAATGCGGTACCGCTTGTCCGACCACGATCGGACCAGCCCCGAAGTGAGGACTGAGTCGAGTGGCGTCGGCTAGCCCGTCACGGGTGCCGCCCAGGATGCAGATCAACCGCTGGCCCTGCACGGCAGTCAATGCCTCCAGCTCCATCCGCTGGGCGGCCTCCCGCAGGGAGCCGGCGATACCCGCCGAGGTGCCAGGGGCCGCATCCCGCGGTGCAGCACCGACGAGCACCGTGACGTCGGTGACCTCGGCCC
>JBATUU010000387.1:0-10958 GCA_049671385.1 Ornithinimicrobium sp.
GCGGTTGGTCCTGGGTATGGCTGAGGCCATCCTTCAATGTCGAAGCCAGTCTGGGGCTGATCCAACCGTTGCGTTGGAGGAGGTTTCCCTGGCAGGTGACGTGCAGGGCCACCCATGGTTGGCCAGAGTGGCACGAGGTGTCATGACAGCTGTGGTGGTGGTGCGCAAGCAGGAGGGGTGGAGACTAGATGGCTGTCGCGACCTGATCGAGTGCTGTCGCCTCGATGGCGACTCCTGGGGGCAGTTGCTCATGACGTTGACTTCGAGCATCGCCGCCGGTCGCGTCGGTGAGCACGAAGCTGCCGCGCACTTCCTCCGGTCGGCAGGTGAACTTGCTGAGGCCTTGGACGCGCCGGTCCTGCGGCTGTGGGTGGACTGCATCGCTGAAATGAGCGACGAGGCATGGGACAGAAGTAGCTCGCCACTTCGCCGCAAGGACTTGGACCGCACGGCCCTCTCCCTTGGGATCGAAGACGTGGAGAGCATCCGCGACGTTGCGCGAGACCTCTGTGCCACGGGTCTGAGGTCCCAACCCTTGCTGCATACATCGGGTGAGGCAGTGATCGTCCGGTGTCTTGGCGGATTCGCCATCGAGACAGCGAAGGGCCAGGTCGACCTCACCGGCCTACGTCCTCGCGCCCGTACCTTGCTGATGGCCTTGGCTGCACAGTGTGGCCGCGACATCCACCGCGAGCGCCTGGAGGAAATGCTGTGGCCGGGCGTCCCGTCCTGTCGCGCCAAGCACAGTTTGCAAGTCGCTGTCTCGAGCGTCCGGCGCGTGCTAGCCGCAGCAGGCGTTGGACCAGAGGCTGTTCAGCGTCGCGGGGATAGTTACCGGCTGCACATTGACGGAGCGATGATTGACGTGTCGCTGTTCGAGGAATGGGTGTGTCGCGGTGTCGAAAACATCTCAGGGCGCCCCCCAAGCCACCCTGTCGAGCAGGCCATGGCTGTCTTTGAGCTCTACAGAGGTGATCTGCTGCCAGAGGTGGGTAACGCGGAGTGGGTGGTGTGGGAGCGCGACCGATTGCGTCAAGAAGCCGCTGCGTATGCGGTCCAGGTAGCCCAGTTATGCCTCGATGCCTCGCTACATAGCCAGGGAATCACCACGGCTCGCAGGGCTCTCGAACTCGACCCGTATCAAGACGCAGCCTGGATCGTGCTCGCTCAACTCCAAGAGGGAGGCCGTGACGCCACGGCAGCGGCCCTCACCCGTGCCAAGCACGGTGATATCCGTCGGGAGTTGGATGTGCGGGTGTCGTTTACGCAACCTCGAGGCGATGACGCACATGAGCGGGTTTCAGCGTCTCGACGAACGCGTTGATTGTCTCAATTTCCTTCTCGCTGACCGTTCCCTGCTCAATCACGATGACGACTTCTGAAACAGGTCGGCCCGGGATCTGCGCCAACGGTTCGCTCGACCATGTCGCCCCGCCCGAGTCTTGAACCCGTACTGAAATACCGAAGACGACCTCGATCGCCAACTGCATACCTCGTGGTGTTCCTTGCCAGCCGTGCGTGGCACTCGCCACCTGCAGCAACTCACGTTGTCGGGCAACGGGGAGGTCACTGGTGATTTCGAAGCCTAGCCAGTGTGCCATCCACGCCAGCATGTCCTCCGGCGTTGTGGCGAGGTCGAGGTATGCGGGGTAGTTGTCCAGCACCGACAGCAGTGGCGCAACGGATGCGTCCAATCCCAAGCACAAACCTTGAGCGAAGGCGTCTTCGCGGTAGAGCGCCGGGAGGGTTTCGACCAGCGGGTGGGGGCTCGCCAGGTCAGGCAGAGCACCCCTCATGAGCGCACCCGAACCTGGTGTTCATAGGAGTAGACAAGCCCAGTAGGGGGCAACTCCACGCTGGTGACGGCGGCTTGGCGACGCCCGGATCCGGCCTCGGCCGGAAACAGGGCGACGCTGACCTCTTGGGACATATCAACTCCGGGGACCTGGGCGAGGGCGGCGTTGACCTCGTGTGATTGCACGGCCCGGCCAAAGGGCCACCCGTTGCCCTCGGGTCCACCGACCAGAGGGTCGAAATGGCGATAGACAGCACGTAGGACGTTCGTGCGCACGGTATCGGTGTCCTGGCGTGCACGGGCACTGAGGCTGACGACAGCGGTGATCCAGACGTACTCCGGCGGCACAACAACCAGCCGGGTCCCGACCAGTCGGCGCTCGTCCAAGCGCTCGCTGATCCTTTCCAACGTCGCCTCTGGTGGGTCCAGTTCGGTCCGCCGGATGCGTCCGACCTCATCGCTGGCCACGTGCGGCACGACCAGGAGTCTTATGCCGCCCACATCTTCGGCGCCCTGCGCGCTCACGCACTGCACACGGGCTGCGTCAGGTGCAACTTCGCGGGCCAGGCCCTCGAAGTCTTCAGCGGTAACAGCACGCCCCCGAGATCGCAGGACGAGCGGTCCCCGAGTTTTGGCGTCATCGAGGCTTTCTGCCTCGGCGCCGCCGATGGCTGCGGACCTGTTTTCCACCCGCGCAATGTAGGGAACGCTCGTCTTCAGCACCCTGACCTGGCCGACGGCGACATTTCCGGCCCGCCCACCACCGGTGCGATAGCTCCCTGCGGTGACCCTGGCACCTTTGGGTGGCACGGCACCGTAGTGGCGAAGGCTCCCGTCCTCTTGCCGTACGGCTGGCCCGAATTGGACCTCGCCGTCCAGTGCAGCAATACGAAAGTGGCGGTCCTCCGGGCCGGAGAGCGCGAAGTGCGAGACCTCCTGCCAGGTCTGCGTCTCGGTGTCCGTTTCGACCTGCAGAGAACTCTCACCCGCTGAGGGCACGACCGGGTGGCGCGACAAGGCCATCCGTTGCCCAGGCGTTCCATCGGAGGCGCCAACGTCATCGGCTCGCACCTCATGGGCATTGAGCGTCGAGACAGTGCCTCCGACGGTGAACGCGCTGACCGAGCGGATTCTGGGCGAGGAGGTGTACGTCGGTCGGTCCGGCCCGGGATCGATCAAACGGCACCTCAACCAGCCGGCCCGTTGCCGGGCAATAATTGAGGCGCGGTGCGCTTTCGGCAGATGCAGCACGACATCCCCTGGGCGGTTCAGGCCACCGGTTTCGTCCCGATCGACGTCGCAGGGCCTCCACCCTGTGCCATCCCACGCTTCCCAGGCCAATGGCGGACGCCGCGGATCGACACCGACGCCCGCTACCGCACAGTCAAGACGCAACAAGACCGCACATGAGGGAGCCGCGTCGCTTAAGCCGATCAGGAGGGCATCACCGACTTCGGGCACGTCCGAGAAGCAGGTAAACCCGGGGCCTCCGTCGAGTGCGCCCGTCGCCTCTACGGCGCTGCCAGAGACGGGGTGCATGGCCGCCCGGGCAAACGACGTGGGCACAATCTGAAGGTCCTCCAATGTCGAGAAGACGATGGGGTCGTGCAGGTCGGTCCGAGCAGTGGCCACCTCCACGCCCGCGCGCACCAAGATCGGCTGCGGCTGAGGGGCGGACAGCCAAAATGTCACCGCTCCCCGTGCCGCAGAGGGAGGACGCAACTCAACGCCGATGAGTTCCAAAAACTTGACGTAGTGCCGGTCGGGGACACGGTTCAACCGATAGATGACTTGGTCGAACATATGAGCGAAGGCCTCGATCAACGTGACGCCTGGGTCGGAGACGTTGTGGTCTGTCCACTCTGGGCACTGCTGCTGGACCATCCGTTTCGCATCATCAACCAACTGCTGGAAACGGCGGTCGTCGAGGTTGGGTGCGGGCAACATTGCTACCTACTCCTGCTCGGGGATGATGTAGAAGGGGAAGACCAAATTGCGCGGGTCATTCAGTCCACGGACCTCATAGCGGATGTCGATGTAGAGGGTTCCCTCCGCAGCCTGGTCGAAGGCCACGGCGACCTCGAGCAGCTCTATCCGCGGCTCCCAGCGCACCAGTGCCTCGCGCACATCGCTGGAGAGTTGCCCCGAGAGCGAGGAATTGGCCACACCGAAGACTCGATCATGGATGCGGCAGCCGAACTCCGGACGCATCGGGCGTTCACCTATGGCTGTACCCAGAATCAGGCGGATCGCCTCCTGGATCTCCGCATCTCGCTTGACCAGCGCGATCCCTCCGGTGGCGTCGGTACCCAAGGGAAAAGCCCAACCGGCTCCCACAAAGTCCACGTTCATCTCAGCCGCCGATCATCACGGTTGGTAGGCCAACGATGATGGGAGCTCCACAAGCAGCCACATCGCCCATCCGCGCTGCCGGCATACCGCCGATCAGGACGGTTGGACAGCCCGGTGGTGCCAACACTGTGGGTGGGTGCACTGCAGGAGGGGGGAAGGAGCAGAGATGGGGCGTGCCCACAGTGGCCGCCGGCATACCGCCGATCAACACGGTGGGGCACCCCGGCGGTGCAATGACGCCCGGATGACCTGTCGGGTCGCCGACCCGCGCTGCTGCTGGCATCTCTCCTCCTCTAGTTGATCCGGACCATTGCGGCCGAAACGGAGCACATCGCGCCGCCTTTGACCTCCGTGTTGGCACTGCCCTCAAGTTTGGCGGTCGTGCCGCTCAAGGCGAGCTGGGCACCGGCGGTGACCGAGACATTGCCGCCCCCACCGTCAACGGTGACCCCCTGGCTGGCCGTGAGGTTTATCTGGCTGCCCTTGAGGTCAAGAGCAGATGTAGCCGCGTCCACCACGATCCCCTGGCTGCCCTCGATCAGCACGGTGCCGTCGCTGTGCAGCGTGATCTTTGTTTGAGTCCCCTCGAGGGAGAGCGCCAGCGCTCCGTCAGCAGTTTGTAGTGCGATGCCTTCGGCGGTGCCGTCCTGATCTAGCAAGTCGATGCGGTGCCCTTGCCGGGAGACCAGCGAGCGACGATTGACCGCCCCGGTGCCGGTGTCAAGCAATGCTGGACCCGCGGCGCTGGGCAGGTCGACCCCGTTGTGTAGTCCGCCCAGCACGTATGGCCGCCGGAAGTCTCCTTGCTCGAAAGCCACCAAAACCTCATCGCCGACCTCGGGCAGCATCATCATCCCCCGATCTTTGCCTGCCCCGAGCTGCAACGTTCGAGCCCAGTCAGAGACGAAGTCGTCGGAGAGCCAGGGCAAGCTCAAGCGGACCCGGCCGAGCTCCTGTGGGTCGGTGGCATCGGTGACCACTGCCACGACAACACCGGGCGGGCCGCGCCGCGCTGGGCCCGTCTGCGTCAGGCCCAGCAGGCTACGATCGGCCGACCCCGAGACCGTGAAGGCGGTGGTGTAGCCGGTGGCGGGCTCATACCGATGTCGCGAAGAGGTCACCGTGTACTTGCCGTCAAAGGGAACACCCATGTCATCGACGCTGATGGCGGCATCTGCGCGGATAGCGGGGTTGCCGCGCGCGACGCCCTCGAGCTCAGCGAAACTGCCGGCAACTTCCTCGGCCAGCGAAGACGCTGCGGCGCTGACCTCAGCCTGGGTGCCGTAGGGCACGTCCGTTGAGACGTAGGTGGGGTCACCGAAGGCGGCGGCCATGGCCTCAGGTGAAGACTCCGGCAGCTCCACACGAGTCGTTGCCGACCGCTCGGTGGCACTGAGAGCCTGCTTGCTGGTCACGTCCCACCCCCGCACCTCAACTTCCTTGACCTGCTGAGCGGAGGTCAGCACTGCCCGCAAGCGCAGCAGATCGGTGCCCCGGTGCAAAACAAGCGGTGTGCGGTCACCATTGCTGCTTGGCGAGGGAGCTTGTCCGGCCTCGGAAGGAGCAGCGAAGTCCAATTTGCCTTCTCGGACGCTGAGATCGTGGCCGACTTCGCGTGCCAGAGACTCCAGGAACTCCCAGTCCGTTGCTCCCGCCTGAGACACGTGGTCAAACACCGTGTTGGTCGCCTGTACGTTCCCGGTGGCCAGCCCAGCCCGCTGTGCCACAGTTGAGACAATGTCGGATGCCGTGACTTGGGTGTATGACGCCGTGCGGCGCCCTCTGAACAGCCGATGAGCGGGGTCGTATCCGCGAACGAGTGTGAAGGTGCCGCCCGTATCGAAACTCGCCTCTAGCGCAGTCACCTCTCCCTCAATGAGAACTGCCGGTGACTGCTCCTCGGCGACCAACACGGACACTTTGGCCGTGGACCCGATCTTCGCGTTCAGTTGGCTCAGGACCTGCCGTCCGGCATCGCGGAATCGCAGGGTGAACATATCCGGGAGGCGTTGACTGTCATCGACGATCGCGGACTCCAGCAGGGCAGCGACCTCCGACGCGAGAACGGTGCCGTCGATCTCGATGAGGAAGGTGCTGCTGATCGGCATACCTGCTCACACTCCCAGGTCTTCTGGGGGCGGCAGGAGCAGCGTTGACCCACGAGGGATGCGCAGCGGATCGTCGATCCCGTTGTAAGCAGCCACGTGCCGCCACAGGGCAGGATCGCCGTACTCGGCGTAGGCCACGGAGGCCAATGAATCCCCATCGATCATGTGATGCGCGCGGCGCGCGGTGAGCCCGCCCGAGGTGGGGTTCTGACGCCAGGTTTCATCAGGCATCTCCTCCATCGACACACTGCAGACGGCTCGGATCGGAGTGCCATCCGCACTGAACAAGGTGTATTTCGCGCTGACCGATGTCACGAAGGCCGGGAAACTGGAGATCTGCCCCCATTCGAGCATGACCAATGGAGGAGTGGGCTTGTCCTTGCTGGCGCTTTCTTCGGTTGGCACGCAGCAACTGAAGAGCCGTTCGACCGCAGCCACCACACTGCCGTCGTGTGTCGCGGTGGCGTCGAAGAACATCTCCAGGGTGAGTTTGCATGGCTCGGCCCCTTTGAACTCTGGAATTCCAGCACTTTTGGCCTTTTTAGATGTGTCCCGCTCCCACTTCGCTGCCTTGGCGATGGTGACTTCTTTGGGGTTGAACTGGAAGTCGACCACTTCCCGATCGCGCTTTGCGCCTACTTTTGCTCCGGTGCCGCTCTTGGCTGCGTCTGCGTCGTAGACGGTCAGTGACGCCCGTGCCATCTGCGCCCGAGACGCGGCGTCACCGCCGACCGCACCAGCCTTCCCAGTCATGGGGGGCTGCAACTTCTCCTTCGACTTCGGCGTCTTGAGCGCGATCGGTGGAGTCATGTGGCAGGCGCCCCCTTTGTAAATCCGTGATGTGCCAGCTCAATAGTTTCGGTAGCAACCTTGGGTGAGTCGGCACTGAAACTCGGACCGGTCCAGCGCACCGGCACTACTTCCATAAGGTTCCAGGTGGCTACGGGAGTGCCCTTGGCGGTGAGCGCTGAGATCGTCGCGTTCTGCGGGGTGACCTGGAGCGCCATACCAGCGAGCCAGTTCATGATCTTCGGAGTGTCCGCACCCACTGGCCGCGAGAGTTTGATGTTGCTGAACTTGACCCGAGTGGGGATCTGCCACACGAACCCGTTATTGCCGCCCTCCTCACGCTGCTCGAGGACGACCTCCATGCCGAGGCCGTCACAGCTGATGAAGGTGCCGAGGTTGTGTATGTCGAT
Organism: Ornithinimicrobium sp.; assembly: GCA_049671385.1. Taxonomy (GTDB): domain Bacteria; phylum Actinomycetota; class Actinomycetes; order Actinomycetales; family Dermatophilaceae; genus Ornithinicoccus. The sequence goes on from JBATUU010000387.1 coordinate 7,455, forward strand.
ACTGACGCTCCAACAGGTTGTCGCCGTCTCGGTATCCGGCGAACCGTCTCTATCAGCCACCGCCGCTCACCTCCGCAACTCGATGGAGAGACCGGCCCGTTCGCGGTCGAGCCACAGCTCGGAGCGCAACCGGGCCGACAACGGGTCGAAAAGGCGACGCGCGAGCTCATCGATGTCCGCAGGCGAACTGGCCGGCCCCGGTGGTTCTGGTCGTGCTGAGCTTGGTGTCGCCCCGGCTGCGACCGCTGGCTCTGCCGCCGCATCCACGGAGCTCTCACCGGAGTTTTCACCCGTCGGAAGTGGCGCCAGCCCCTGGAGTGCACCTTGGCGTTGAACGACTGTTGGGGACCCCGTCTCTGTGAATTGAGCCTCTGGCAGCGATGGGCTCCCATCGCCGGCGTCGCCTGTGAGGGAGACGGAGAACATCTGAGCCAACGGCAGCGCGTTGGGTGCGGATGCCGGGCGGCCCGACGTCCGGCTGTCGGCAGTTCTGCGAGGGTGCTCGGGAATTGGGGCGGACCTGGTGCGCTGGAGGGGAGTGTGTCGTGGCACGGTGTGCAGCGGCGGGCCAACACGCACCGGCGAAGACTCCGGGCGGGCATGCACGCTGCTGGTGAGGTCGTGCGACCCTGCTTGAGCGAAGGCCTGTTGCACAGCATTGGGCTGCTCCGCTGCCCGGCTCGCCGTGACGGCCGGCTCGCTCGTGGTGCATGTGGCGCTATCACGAGCCGCGGGGCTTGGGGGTTGATTCCAGGAGCGAGTGACCCGCTGCAGGGGCATCTGCCGACCAGTTCCCGCGTCGAGAGCAGGGCTGCTGGGCTGACCTAGGGCGGTTGCGCCGGCCTGAAGTCGCTCAACCTGAAGGTCCGCTGCGAGGACCGGGACGACATCCGGCGAGGTAGTGTCAGCGCTCGCTTCGTGGTGACCCTCCTGGCCCTTTGCCTGATGCTGGGCGATGGGGGATACAGGTTCGGGCACGTCGTCCAGTGGACCGGGCACCGAGCGGGAGGTCACTGGGGCGCCTAGAGCCGGCATCGGCGCGACACTCGGCTCTGCCGGGAGGTGCTGGTCGTTGCCAGGTGCGCCTTCGACAGAGGTCGTCGGCGCCAAAGGACGTGCGACTGCGGAGCGCTGCAGTGGCGGTGTCGAGCGGACTGGCTGTTGTGCCACGGCTTCGTACGGGGCAGGGCCTGGTGAAGGGGGCGTGGCTGGCAGTATCTCCGCAGCAGGTTTAACAGTTGAGCGCTGTGCTGTGGGTGCGGTGGGCACTGGCGTCACGCCGGGCCTCTGGTCGCCCGTTGGCGTCGCTAGCGTCGGGGCTGACACCTCCGCGTGCATAGTGCTCGAGGTCGGCAAGTCGCCGTTCGCTTCAGCGTGGACTGCACCTTCGCTGTGTTCGGCCGCTGCGGCCGCAACCTCCCGGACCGGGAGTTCGACAGCATCGACCTGTCCGCCGAGCGAAGGCTCTACAGCGGCGTCCGCCATCGGTTGAGTCAGACGCGAAACCACGGGCAGAGGGCGGGGCTCTGCCTCAGGTAGGGCAGGGTGGATGGCTGGGGTGACGGGGAGTGCGACGCCCAACCGGCGGGGCCCCATCGGCGGCAGTGGTGAAGTCTCGGCAGCTCGCGCGGTCCGCTGAACGGTGGATGTCGGCGCATCCCGACGGGAGGTCTGCTGGGGTTCGGTGGTCACCGTTAGGTCAGGCGCGAGGTCTTCGGCTATCTCGTGCGAGACATCTGCGATCGCCTCAGCATGCGTCAACGCTGCGGGGGTCGAGGCCGGCTCTGCGGGGGTCGAGGCCGGCTCTGTGCGGGCCGAGGTTGTCTCTGTTGGGGCCGATGTCTGGGGAGTATCCACCACCGTCGACGGTGGGTCTACTGGCGATATCGCCTGGGCTACCCGCGCAGTGGAACTGCGAAGAGCAGGCAACCGTTGCAGGAAGGATGCCGCTCTCGATGCAGGCGGTGGCGCAGGTGGTTTTGTAGGCAGCACCAGGTCGGTCCCCTGCTCCATACGAATGGGGTTGGCGGGCGTCACCAGACCGGCGGCCACCCCGGAGGGCGCATCAGCATGAACGAGGTGCTCCATCCGTCCGACCAACATGGGGGACTGCCGCGTGGCCAGGCCATCAGCGAAGCTGCCGAGGGGCGCGGTGGGTTCAGCATCGGTGAAACTTCGTTGAATCGGCGGGAGAGCTGCCCACTCGGAAGCGCGCGTAGGCCGTCCTGTGGGTGTGCTCCTGGCTGCCTCAGCGCTCGGCTGTGCAGGTGGGTTCATCGAACGAGTTGTCCGCTCCATGACCCGTGACCACCAGTCCACGACGTCACCCGACCTGGCTCAGGCGCGCGTTGATCTGCCCGATCTCGGTGACAAACCGCGTGCGCTCGGCGTGCTCAAGGTCAAGGATCTCTTCGCGGGACCAGTGGAAGTGATAGGCGACGTACGCGACCTCTTCATACAGACGATCTGGCGCGTACGTCACGATTCCCCCAGGCGACCACCAGCCACGTCGACGTCAAAGGCGTGACCGCACGATGGGCAGGCCACCGCGGCCCGAGTGTGTCCCTCCTGATTGATCCGGCGATAGAGGTCTTGCAGGAACGCGAGGTCAGCAGCGAACATGTTCTCGATGACTCCGGCGTGGACATCATCGATCGTGCCAATACGTGTCACGACGCGTCCTAGCAAGACGACGGTGAGGTATGCCTCGTTCTCCCGGACTCGGTCATCGCGCAGCGGCACCAACTCGTCCCGCGCCGTAGCCAGGCGCATCACGCCGTCACGATGCACCGTTCCGGAGCCATCCACATACCCACGGGGGAGTTGGAAGGAGAACTCCGTGCGAAACTCTTGCGACGCGGTGGTCCCGGCGCGTTCATCATCCTCTGATGCGACACCGGGGTCCGCGAGCGCCGAACCGCGGCGCATCACTCCGCCTCGAGGCGCTCATAGGTCACGACCATCTTTTCGGTGAGCACGGATGTGTCGCCGGCCTTGAGGGCACTGATCTCCAGACTCTTGGGCCACGCAGCGACCAGGTTGTAGCGCTTCACTGGCTCGCCTTCGTAGTCGAAGATGATGATCGCTCCGCCTTTGCGGACATCACTCATCTTGCCGAATTGGGAATCCTTGACCCACTGGTCGAAACTGTTGTCACCGGTCAGCGGTCTCGTCAGGGTGACTTCCCCCGCTTTTGGCCGACCGGGCAGTTTCTTGATCATGAATTTGCCGTCCGGGCCGTTCTGCTTGAGCTCCACGACGTCTTGTTCCATCTTCAGACCGCTGACCTCGGTGATGTGCTTGATCTGAACGCTGTCGAACTCGAGACCGAAGGAGTGACCAACGGCTGAGTCCATGTCTGGCAGTGGCATGGTGTCCTACCTCTCTGCTGCTATCGGATTACTCGGACACCAGGCTGGTGCCGCCGGAGAACTGGGCTAGGCGGAAGATGACGAACTCGGCTGGCTTGACGGGTGCGACGCCGACCATGCAGACCACTTGGCC
>JBATUU010000388.1:0-1606 GCA_049671385.1 Ornithinimicrobium sp.
CAACTCGGTCAGCAGATCCTGAGTTGCCGGGTCGTCCGGCCCGGCAACAGGGGTGATCAGGACCTGGGCGCCGGTGCCTGCCTCATTGGTGCTCGCTATCTGAGCATTGTCGACGCCGTCTTGGTCGCTGGCCCAGGCAACGATCTCACCAAAGGCTTCGCCTCGATCGGCCTCCGGCGTTTCCCGGGCATCCACAACGGCCAGCATGGGTGCCTCTCGGCCTGGGCCGAATGCCTCACTGATCAGGTCGGATGCCTGTCGTGCGCTGGTGTCGGTCGATGCCGTGCTGTCGGTGGGGAAGGCCAGATACAAATCCTTCAGCGGAATCGCGAGCGCCCCGAGGCCCACGACCACCACGAGAGCTGCGATGATCGGGCGTCGGCCGATCAACCGGGCCCAGCGCACGCCATTGTTGAGCACGACCCCATCGGCGTCGCGCTTGGGTTGATACTGGCGCACCACCCCACCGAAGGCTTTCGACTTCACCATGCCCAGCACCGCAGGTAGCAGGGTCAGCGCCACGAGGACGGCGATGAACACCGTGGCTGCAGCGGCCAGACCCATTGCTGACAAGAACGGGATGCCCACGACCGTCAGGGCGGTCAGCGCGATGATCACGGTCAGGCCCGCGAAGACAACAGCCGAACCGGCCGTGCCCACCGCCAAACCGACTGCTTCGGCCCGGTTGTGGGTGCGCTGCAACTCCGAGCGATAGCGGGCCAAGATGAACAGTGCATAGTCAATGCCGACGGCCAGTCCGATCATGCTCGCCAACGTTGGCGTGATCGAGCCGATGCCGTCGGTGAACGCCGTCGCTGCCGTGATGCCGGTGATGCCCAAGCCCACTCCGACCATTGCCGACAAGATCGGCAATCCGGCAGCCACTAACGAGCCGAAGGTCAACACCAAGACGACGAGTGCCACGCCAATGCCGATCAACTCGGCGGTGGCACCAGGCGGCTCCAAGCTGCTCATGCCCTGACCGTTGGCTTCGGCAGCGACGCCACGATCGCGCGCGACGTCCAACGCCTCCAGCACAGCATCTTGCGTGGCCGGCTCAACATCGGTGATGGTCTCGACATCGAAGGCAAAGCTAATCAGCCCGACGCGTCCATCCGGCGACAGAGGAGACAAGGCGGCGGCGTCCTGCTCAGCGGCCTCGACGGGCATACCGGCTTCGGTCTTCTGGGCAACGATCTGCTCGGTCTGAGCGGGCCCTGCCTGGACCGGATTCGCCAGCAGGTCGGCCGGGACCTGATCGATGGTGCCCAGCTCGGCGATCAAGGCATCGACTGCGGCAGTGTTGTCCTCCTGCTCCAGGCTTTCACCCTCGGGCGCGGCCACAACCACATTGACGGTGGCCTGATCGAACGCATCCTGAGCTCCCGGGAACAGCTCTTGCTGCAGATCGGCAGCCTCTTCCGACGGAATGCCGGGGATGGTGAACTCGTCGTTGGTCGGCTGAGACATGGTGATCGCCACAGCTGCAACGCTCGCGATAGTGACCAGCCAGACGGCTATGACCAGGGGCCAGCGGTGGAAGGAAGCCCGACCGAGTCGGTAGAGGAATGTAGCCATGGAAAAGACTCCTGAGGAAGTACACGGG
>JBATUU010000389.1:0-2943 GCA_049671385.1 Ornithinimicrobium sp.
CTCTGGACCCTGACCTCCCGCGTGGACGTGGCCACCGCCTCTCTCCTGGCCGACCACGACGCCCACGACGTGCTGACCTCGACTGCGCGGAGGTTTCAGCATCGTCGATGCCCCGTTGCAGGTCGAAGATCCAGAACGCGAACTTCGGAGACGTCGTGAGTTGGCGAGCGTCATCGCAGGAAGCCACGGCTTCTCGATGAATCCCAACATCGGCTTTACAGCAGGCCCCGCTCGGCGAGCCACGACCGTGGGTCAACCCTGCCCCTATCCGGTCCGCGCACCTCCAAATGTAGGTGTGCCCCCGTGCTGTTGCCGGAGTTGCCCACCCTACCGACTAGGGTGCCCGGCCCCACGACATCGCCAGCATTCACCAAGATCTCGGATAAGTGGCCATAGCTCACTTCGGTGCCGTCGGCCAGGGTGATCCGGACGTGATACCCCAAACCGCTGTTATATGTCGCGGTGGTCACCGTTACGTCAGCCACTGCATACAAAGGCTCACCCTGGGCCGCGCCGAAATCCAACCCATTGTGCATGCGCCCCCAGCGCTGCCCATACCCAGAGGTAATGCGCGCACCGCGAATGGGTGAGGCAAAAGCGCGGCGGGCCTCTTCAGCCGCCGCTGCCTCTGCGGCCTCTGCCTCTGCTACTGCCGCGGCCTCTGCAACTTCGTCAACTTCGTCGCGGACCCGTTCTTGGACGTCCCCCGTTGCGGCGATCGTGGAAGTCAGTGCCGTCTCGGCGTGCACCGTCGCCATCTGACCAATGCCCGAAGCGTTGACCGTGGTGAGCACAGGTCGGACGGAAGAACGCGACGCGGCGACCGCGGAGCGACCAGGCGCTAGTGGTATCGCTGCCACCTCAGCGCGAATTCTATCGACCGGCTCAGTACCAGCGTCCGCAGTCTGGGCCGAGCCCTCAGAGATGAGCACCTGACCAGCGCCGAGCAACACAGTTGCTGCAATAACACCCGGCACAATCCGGCGAGCCAGGTCGGCGCGATCTTGCTGACGCTGTTGGACGCGCGCGGACCGGCGGCTGAGCATGCTCGCGCGATACTCACGGCGGCTGCTCCACTCGGTGACAACCATGACATCGCCAGAAGGGACCTTCTGCGCGCGACGTCGGGTGCGCTCACTGGACGAGGCCAGCTCATCGGTCTTGCCATAGTGGGTAACGCCGTTTGTAGCGGGCCCTGCATGTGCCGGCCGGCCGCGGCTATGCCGACCCAGAGAAGTAGCGTGCCGAACGCCGCGGACAGCATCACGTCGGTGACGCGCAGGGCCTACCGACACGACCCCTCCAGGAGACAGGGCGGAATGCAAACTCTTCACGGGTGTTTGCAAAGGTTTTCGCTGGCGACTCATCGCCCGATCGTTACCGTATCGCAACATGAGACTGGGGTTCAAAACTACGTACGAGAGCCCGTGCCTGCGCCGGAATCAGCACCGGTAGCGTAAGCAAACCCAGCCCTAGGTTCCCTGCTCATTGGCAGGAAAGTGCCAGCCAACATCCCCGAACCTTCGCTGGCACCCGCGGTGTGCTGCGCATGGTCGAAGAAGATACCCACTGCATCGAGCTCGTCACACACAGGTCTCAGCAGCAATCGCCCGTCTCGTGCGCTCCTAGGCAGCGCAGGCTCAGGGCGTTGTTCACAAGACCGTGGTGAATGAGGACGTCAACCGGATTTGGATCCAGGTCGTGACGACATCCCACACCCCAGTGACCATCAAAAGGCCCATCACAATGAGCAGCGCACCGGAGGCGCGCTGGATGATGCCGTGATGGGTGCGTAACCACCCGGACCACCGGGTGACCCACCCAGCGCCAGCAGCAACCGCAAGGAACGGCAACCCAAGGCCAGCGCAATAGGCCACCGCGAGCAGCACAGCGCGAGGCACCACGTTCTCCTGCGGCGCCAACGAGGCACCGAGGGTTTGAATCGCGGCGAGAGTGGGGCCGCTGCACGCGCTGAAACCCAACCCAAAAGCGACTCCTAGCAGTGGTGCCCCCCACAGGCCCGCAGCGGGGCGCCACGCCATGCGCGCACCCACGAACGCGGGCCGCAGCATGAGGACACCCATCGCCAGGACTATGAGCCCGCCGACCCGCAACAACAACGATTGGTACTGGGCAAGCAACAGACTCGCCGACGACAACACCACACTCATGCTGATGAACACCGCGCTGAACCCGGCAACAAACAGTGTCGTGCCGGTAACCGGCCCGGCCCACCGCTTTGTGCGGGTGCCGGCCCGTTGGGCGATCACCCCAACTCCACCTCGCCCGGGTGAATGCCCGCTGTCGCTCACCGAGGCGGCGGAGGTGCCGCTGACGTAACCGATGAAACCTGGCACGAGGGGCAGTACGCACGGTGAAGCGAACGAAACCAACCCGGCCAGGGCGGCGATCAGCAACGCCACCACCAGGGGGCCGGTGAGCACTGTCTCGGTCACGACTCAGCCGCCACATCCATCACCATCGCGGTGAGCACGGATGCTTCGATCTGCCCCGACACCCGTCCAGCAACCAGGCCCTGCTGGTCCAACACCAGCGTGGTCGGGGTGGCGTTCGCGAGGCCTTGGAGGTCAAGCTGGGTCTGACCACCGTCATCGACCAATGAGGGGTAGGGCACGTTCCGGTTCTCTTGGAAGGCCAACGCGGTCGCGACACCGTCGCGGCGATTAACACCCATAAACACCACCGGCTCACCCTGCTCAACTGTCGCCTCGTATGACTCTTCCAAGTCCGGCAGCTCGGCGATGCACGGCCCACACCATGAGCCCCACACATTGATCACCAACACCTTCCCGAGCGCCTCCTTCGACGACCAGTCCTGACCCTCCAGTGTTGTCCCGGTCACTTCAATGAGCGTTTTGCGATCTGGTGCGGCGATCTGTTGCACCGTGCCATCACCAGCGATGTACCCCTTATCATCGCCTT
>JBATUU010000390.1:0-7498 GCA_049671385.1 Ornithinimicrobium sp.
GCCGGCCGCCGTGGACGCCATGTCCATGGCGGGTGTCGGTCCCGACCAGATCGACGTGGTCCTGCTGGCGACCGTGACTCATCCGTACCAAACCCCGGCCGCAGCGCCGATGTTGGCCGACCGACTCGGCATACCGTCCCCGGCCGCCTTCGATATCTCCGCCGCGTGTGCGGGCTACTGCTATGGCATTGGTTTGGCCAACGACATGGTGCGCTCGGGCAGCGCCCGTCACGTCCTGGTGGTGGGTGTCGAGAAGTTGTCCGACTTCACCGATCCGCACGACCGTGGTAGCGCGTTCATTTTTGGCGATGGCGCCGGAGCGGCCGTCGTCGGCCCCTCGGACACGCCGGGCATCGGGCCGACCACCTGGGGCAGTGACGGCAAGAACTGGGACAAGATCGCCCAACGCGAGCCGTGGACCGACCTGCGTGCAGCGATGGAGGCCCCTGGACGCGACAACGGCATCCATTGGCCCTCGATCGGGATGCAAGGCCAGGCTGTCTTTCGCTGGGCGGTGTACTCGATGGCACCGGTGGCCCGCAAGACCCTCGAAGCCACCGGCGTCGCCCCCGACCAACTCGCGGCCTTCGTTCCGCACCAAGCCAATCTGCGAATCACTGACTCGATGGTCAAAGAGCTGAAGCTGCCGGCCACTGTGCAGGTCGCCCGCGACATTGTCGACACCGGCAACACCTCGGCCGCCTCCGTGCCTCTGGCCATGACGCGCCTCCTGAAAGAAGACCCCTCTCTCAGCGGCGGGCTGGCACTGCAGATCGGCTTCGGCGCCGGTCTGGCCTACGCCGCCCAGGTCGTGGTCTTGCCGTGACACAACTCCCGAACGGCTCGGCGGGTAATCCGGGTCAGCCCACCTCACCCAAGTGCAAGGAGCAACCCGATGGCCAAGAATGAGCAGGAAATCCTCGAGGGTCTGGCAGAAATCGTCAACGAAGAGACCGGCATCGAGACAGACGCCGTGCAGATGGACAAGTCCTTCACCGAGGACCTCGACATCGACTCACTCTCGATGATGACCATTGTGGTCAACGCCGAGGACAAGTTCGGTGTCCGCATTCCGGACGACGAGGTCAAGAACCTCACTCACGTCCGCGACGCCGTGAACTACATCAACAACAACCAGGGCTGACCCAGCGCGACAGCAGGTATGCCGACACCGGCTGAGTTGGCGGCATACCTGCTGCGCAAACCACCTCACCGCGCTTCGCAGCTCGGCGAGCCAACCCATTGACCGCTTCATGACCTACAGGAGCCGCACATGCCCGCCAACCCAGAGCGCCGAGTCGTCGTCACCGGTGTGGGCGCCACCACCCCGGTGGGTGGCACGGCCCACGCCACTTGGGACGCCATCGTGGCGGGACGCTCGGGCGTCCGGACCCTGGACGCCGAGTGGGTCGCCGAGCACGACCTGCCGGTCACTTTTGGCGCCCCTTTGCATACCCCCGCTGATGAAGCCCTGGCACGCGTAGAGGTCCGCCGCAACGACCCCGCTGGGCAGTACGCGCTGATCGCTTCGCGCGACGCCTGGGGCGACAGCGGCCTCGGCGAGGGGGATGTGGAGCCTGAACGCTTCGGTGTCGCGATCGGCTCCGGGATCGGTGGTGTCTGGACGCTGCTGGATCAATGGGACACGCTGCGCGAGCGGGGTGCTCGCCGCGTTTTTCCGCTGGCTGTGCCGATGCTGATGCCGAATGGGCCCGCTGCCGCAGTCTCGCTGGACCTCGGCGCCCGGGCCGGTGCCCACTGCCCCGTGAGCGCCTGCGCTAGCGGCGCCGAGGGCATGGGGCTAGCCATGAAGATGATCCGCGAAGGCCGGGCCGACGTCATGGTCGCAGGAGGGACCGAGGCTGCGATCCACCCGGTGACCGTGGCCGCATTCGCTGCAATGAAGGCGCTGTCCACGCGCAATGACGATCCAGAGCAGGCATCGCGTCCCTACGATCTCAATCGAGACGGGTTCGTGATGGGTGAGGGTGCAGCAGTCCTGGTGCTCGAGGAGTTGGAGCACGCACAGGCCCGCGGTGCCACGATCTATGCCGAGCTCAGCGGAGTGGGTATGTCCTCTGACGCCTACCACATCACCGCCGGGCACCCCGAAGGTGAAGGCGCTGCGCGGGCAATGTTGGAAGCCGTCGACGACGCTGACCTGGAACTCAGCGACATTGCTCATATCAACGCCCATGCCACATCGACCCCCGTGGGCGATGTCGCCGAGACGAAGGCGATCCACCGGGCTTTCGGCGAGTTGGCATCGCAGATTCCGGTGACTGCGACCAAGTCGATGACGGGCCACTTGCTGGGCGCGGCGGGGGCCCTGGAGGCAGTCCTGACCGTGCTGACGCTGCATCACCGACTCGTCCCGGCAACCGTCAACCTCACCGACCAAGACCCCGCCATCGACCTGTCGGTAGTGACCGGCGAGCCGCAGGCTTTACCCGATGGCGACATCGCAGCGTTGAACAACTCGTTCGGCTTCGGCGGCGCGAACGTCGCTCTGACCTTCCGGAGTGCCCGATGACCTCACGTGCTCCGAGCGACGCCTCGGCCCAAGCATCTGCTGCTGCCAAGGCCAAAGTGCCGCGACACGAGGACCCGCGCCACCCTACGAAGCGACTGAAGACGTTCTTCGATGACGAGAGCCTCACCTTGCTCACCGCAGATGACGACTCGGGCTTCTTGGCTGCCAAAGGCACTATCCACGGCCAACCGGTGGTGGCGTTCTGTTCAGACGCCACCATCCAGGGCGGAGCGATGGGCGTGGCCGGCTGCGCGGTGATATGTCAGGCGTACGAAGAAGCCATGATCGATGAGGTGCCGATCGTGGGCCTGTGGCACTCCGGCGGTGCCCGGCTGGCCGAGGGCGTGGTCTCGCTCCACGCCGTGGGGCAGGTCTTCGCCGCCATGACCCGCGCCTCGGGCAAGATCCCGCAGATCTCGGTGGTGCTGGGCGCGGCTGCCGGTGGCGCGGCATACGGTCCGGCGTTGACGGATGTCGTCGTGCTCGGCCCCGATGGACGCATCTTTGTCACCGGTCCAGATGTGGTCCGCTCGGTGACCGGCGAGGCTGTGGACGCTCTACGCTTGGGCGGCCCGGAGCCGCACGGACGCCGTTCGGGCGTGGTGCACGTGGTCGCCGAGACAACCGATGACGCCTACGAGCAGGGGCGCGTGCTGTGCTCGTTGCTCGCTGACCAGGGCGAGCTGAACCTTAAGAAGGTCAAGAACCGCGACCTGGCCTCGACGTTCCCGGAGTCCGCCAAGCGGGCCTATGACGTGCACCCGCTGATCACCAACGTGCTGGACAAGAAGGGCGAGAGTCTGGAGCTCTTCCCGCGCTGGGCACCGAACATCGTCACCACGTTGGGCCGCTTTGGTGGCCGGACCGTTGGCGTGATTGCCAACAACCCGATGCGACTGGGCGGGTGTCTGGACTCGATCTCAGCCGAGAAGGCTTCGCGGTTTGTGCGGATGTGTGACGCGTTCGGCATCCCGCTGATCGTGCTTGTGGACGTGCCGGGCTACCTGCCGGGCGTGGGCCAGGAGTGGGATGGGGTCGTGCGTCGCGGCGCCAAGTTGCTGCACGCCTTCGCCGAGGCTGTGGTGCCGCGGGTCACGCTGGTGACCCGCAAGACGTATGGCGGCGCGTACGTAGCGATGAACTCTCGTTCGCTCGGGGCATCGCGGGTGTTTGCCTGGCCCACGGCTGAGGTGGCAGTGATGGGTCACGTCGCAGCGATCCGCATCTTGCACCGTCGGAAGTTGGCCGAGGTGCCCCTTGAGGACAAGGACCGCGTCGAGCAGGAGCTCGCGGCTGAGCACGCCGAACTGACCGGTGGGCTGACTCGTGCCGTCGAGATCGGCGTGATCGATGAGGTTGTGGAGCCCAAGAAGACCCGACAAGCGATAGCTGAGGCTATTTTGGACGCTCCCCAGTTGCGCGGCAGTCACGGGAACATCCCGCTCTAGCTGGGATTTCCCGCACCTGCGCGAAGAGGGCTCAACTCACTTTGTGCAGCCACTTCACTGGTGCGCCTTCGCCGGCATACCGGAAGTGTTCGAGTTCGGCATCCCACGCTGAGCCCAGGGCCCGATCGACCTCTGCAGCAAGCACGGCCGCACCCCCGCGTGCTTGGTCCACGATGGCTCGCAATCGGTCCTCGGTGACCACCATGTCGCCGTTGGCCGACAGTCGGCCGTGGTGAATCCCCAATGCAGGGGTATGCGTCCACCGGGCGCCGTCGTATCCTCGGCTGGCTTCCTCGACGACCTCGTACCTCAGGCCGTCCCAGCCGCGCATCGCGCTGGCAAGGTGGGCACCCGTTCCGACATCGCCGGTCCAGGAGAACTCTGTGCGCATGGTGCCGGGCTGGGCCGGTTGCGGGGTCCAGTCAAGAGCGACCCGGGTGTCCAGCACCCCTTCCAGCGCCCACGCGATGTGAGGGCATAGTGCAGTTGGGGTGGAGTGAATAAACACTACCCCCCGGGTCATGACCCGTGGCATCGTGACGGACATCCGAGCCTCCTTATGACGAGGGACGTCTTCCCCAACGACCTCATCACGTGTGCTCGCACGCTACGCGTGCCGTCAAACTATAGGCATAGTGCCACATCCGTCACACGAGTCACAAGGCTGTCGCACAGACTGGCCGGGCTGTTGGGGGTCGATCAAGCCGCCGCGTCGTTGCCGAGCAACCGCATGACCGGTGCCGCGTCCTCACCAGTCGAGGGTGACGGTGTCTCCGCCGTAGCCGTTCTCCTGGTCACGACCTTCGATGGTCAACTCTGTCGTGCCTTCGGGAATGTCTACGTCCGACTGCCTACGGGTGAACGGTTGCTCATCGGCGTGGTCGTGCCCCAACGTGTGCTCGCCGAGCACTTCCCCGTCCTGGTCAAGCACGCGCCAGCCATCGGCGTACCGCTCGGGCGTGTCATAAGGCGAGGACACCGTCACCGAGAACGAGGCGCTCTGCTCATCATTGCGTTCGACCTCTACCTCGAGAATGTCTGGGTACTTCTGATCGCTGTCGGCACCGTCAGCGCCATCCGATCCGGTGCCATCCCCACTGCCTGACTCCTGCGACGACGTGTCTTGAGTGGACGCGCTCTGCGTCGACTCGTCCTCGCTGCCACAGGCGCCGCTGACAACTACGGCCGCAAGGGCGATGGCAACGGTGGCATGTCGAGTCAGGTGAGGCTTCATCGCTCTAGTTCATCATGTCCACATGCACGGGGCGGTGGCGAGTGCAACACCAGCAGGCGCTCCGAGGGCCCTCGATAGCCCTTTGCGGCCTACAGGAGGGGCGGCCCCGAGCTACATTCACAGGCCGAAGATCAGGCGGAGGCTTCAGCGCGAGGTCAGCTCCGTGGCGCTGCTGCCTCATATGCCCGGTGAAGCCATCCGAGCAATTCGTCGTCGACGTCCTCGACGGAGGCAAGGCCCACCTTGTGGCTGCACATGCCGGACACTTCTCTGAGGCGGTCCGTCGCTGGGGCACCTGCCGCGTTCAATCCGAGATCCACCCGCGCGCGCGAGGCGGGGGTAATGAGCGCGAACTGCTTTGCGCGGCGCAGGCTCACACCCGTCTTTTTCGGAGCAACCTCGACGTCGTCCCCAAAGCCTTGAACTCCTCGCACAAGAGCGTCGTAGATCGGACGCAGATTTTCCTTGCCGGTGTACTGGGCCTCGATGAGGTCACCTGGCTGGCCGGTTGCCGTGTGCCGCTCGAGTGTGGTGTTGGCGATCAGATTGGCATAGCCGTGGGTCAGGCCGTGCTCGGATTTCAGGTGGCGCACGATCTCGCCGTGTTTGCCGAGCCGGGAGCGCTCAGCTACAACCACCCAACTTTCCAGTGATCGACCGGTCTTGGTCTCCAGGTTCGCGATCATTGTCGCGAGTTGGTCGCTCATTCGGGCACCTCGACGTTTTCGCTCTTGGTTTTGGCCGGCATGGCAAACATGAAGGTTGTCATCAGGGCGTGCGAGACCTTGGTCTTCGCCGAGACATCTCCGGTCTCGACCTGCTGCTTAAGGTCGGCCAAGATGCCCACCCAGGTCTTGCCATGCTTGTCCATCGTCTTACTCTCCTGCGGCCATCCTTCGTGCTTGAGAGTGACCTGCACGAGATCAGGTGCGATCTCTTCCAAGGTCCACGTCACGAGAGTCGGCGGCTCGTCATACATCGTCATGACATAGGTGTGGGAGAGCAGCCGAGGGGCCTCGACCTGCACAATTCTGCCCACCACAAAGGTGCGCTTGCCGTTGGCAGAGCGGTAGCGGATCGGCTCACCGGGCTCGAAAGTAGTCTCCAGGACGGTGTTGAGCAACGGTCTTTGAACGGTGCCCAGCTTGGTGATCTCGGCCCAGACCGCATTGATCGTCGCCTGGATCTCGATGCGCTGGATGAGTTCAGCCATGTCCCTCTCCTGCTGTTGAGTGGGCTGTTTCGACGGTGCGCTGCAGTCCGATGAGGGCATCAGTCCAGGCTCCCTCGTATGCCGAGACCCACCGCCGGTAGATCTGTCCGATCGGCACGGGGTTGAGGTGGTTGAGCCGCTGGCGCCCTTGCTGCTCGACAACCACGAGGTCCGCCGAGCGCAGCACGTTCAAGTGAGCAATGACTTGATGACGCTGCGACCCCAAGGCAGCCACCAGTTCACCAGTGGACAGAGGCCCATCCCGCAGCACGTCGAGTATCCGACGCCGCCAGGGGTTGGCTAGCGCTTGCCAGACAGTGTCGAGGTCATCGTGTGGGATTTTCATTACGTAACGAGATTACTACCGATCGATGTCTGGCACCAGGGGCGTGCACTGGCAGACTCTGGCGCCCTTGTAGGACCCGCCTACGTGGCGGGGGCGGCCAACCTGGCAAGGTCGATGCGATTGTCGGCCCCCGTCTTTCTCAGCAGGTTGGAGATGTGCGAACTGACGGTCTTTTCGCTGATCTGCAGTGCCTGAGCGATCTCGCGGTAGGTACGTCCGGCAACGACATGGGCCAAGATCTCGTGCTCGCGATCCGTCAGCCCCGGTAAGCCAACTCGTGCTGAGGCGTGCACATCCTGGACGCCGTCGACCGGGATTCGAGCACTCTTCGCCAGCGCGAGGAGCGACGTGCGAATCGGCTCTGCCTCGAGCTCAGCGGCCAAGGCAAGGCCTCGACGCAGCGCCTCGGCTCCCTGCTCTCGGCTGGCATGCCCACGGGAGAGCAACGACTCCGCCAAGCGCCAGCAGGCATACGCCTCCTCCCAGACCAGATCTGCTTGGTGACAGGCCGTGGTTGCGCGGCCCCACTGTTCGCTATTGTCCGATCGCCGTCGAGCGCGGCCGACCTCTGCCGCGTAGAGGTCGTTCAGGGCCGGGCCCACCAGGTCACCCGGGACGAAGTCATCACCTTCGGCGGAGTTGACCGACGGAAATCGCTGCGCCAGATCGTCCAAGCGCGCAAGATTGTTGGCCGGATCTCGGCGGGCGCGTCGGTCATCGTCAA
>JBATUU010000391.1:0-5134 GCA_049671385.1 Ornithinimicrobium sp.
GTCGATGAGGTGACACAGCGCGTCCACGCTGCGCTCGACACTGTCGGCGACGAGGCCTGAGACCTCATACGGTGGTCCTGTTCTGAGCCTCATGTCATTGCTGCGCCGGCGCACGATCGAGGCAAAAACGCCTGATCAGATCCGGATCATGCGCCGGGCTGGCCTGGTAGTTGCCCAGACGTTAGACCTGGCGCGCACTGCGGCCACGGCCGGTGTCACAACCGCCGATCTCGACGCGGCCGCCGAAGAGTCGATCCGCAGCAGTGGCGCCACCCCGTCCTTCAAGGGCTACCACGGCTTCCCCGCCTCCTTGTGCATCAGCGTCAATGACGAGGTCGTGCACGGCATACCGGGATCGCGGGTGTTGGCCGATGGGGATTTGGTGTCCATTGACTGCGGCGCAATTGTGGACGGCTGGCACGGGGACGCGGCGATCACTGTGATTGTCGGTGGTGACGATTGCGCTGCCGCCCGCGCCGCAGATGCGGCTGTGCTCCACGATACCGAGCGCGCCATGTGGGCCGGCATCGCGGCACTGCGCCCCGGCCACCGGCTGTATGACGTTGGGCAGGCCATCGAAAGCTCCATCACCACCGCGAGCTCGCGACGTCGAGGTGATGGTCACGACGTGCGGTACGGCATTGTCGAGGACTATGTCGGCCATGGCATCGGCACCTCGATGCACATGGACCCACACGTGCCCAACTACGCCGTGCAGGGCAAGGGCCCAAGCGTGCCCGTCGGCGCAACCCTGGCCATCGAGCCAATGGTGACCTTGGGCACCATTGAGACCACAACCTTGGACGATGACTGGACCGTCATCACCACCGATGGGTCGCGAGCTGCCCATTGGGAGCACACGGTAGCCGTCACAAGCGGAGGGTTATGGGTGCTCACAGCGCTCGATGGGGGCCGCGACGGGCTCGGCCTGGCTGGTGCTGCATACGGTCCCTTGGGATAAAGGCAGGCGCCGCCGTGGGCGATTCGCCAGCGGACTGCCGCCTGACGTAGACTACTGCGTCGGCCCTTCGGGGCCATTTTGTGTGCGACAAGCAGGGTCGCGCGCGACATCACTTGTCACGCAACCGTGGAGGACAGAACAGCCTATGGCGAAGAAGGACGGCGTTATTGAGATCGAGGGCACGGTAGTCGAGTCCCTCCCGAACGCTAACTTCCGGGTGGAGTTGACCAATGGACACATTGTGCTCGCTCACATCTCCGGCAAGATGCGTCAGCACTACATCCGTATCCTCCCCGAGGACCGTGTTGTCGTGGAACTCAGCCCGTACGACCTCACCCGTGGCCGGATCGTCTTCCGCTACCGCTGAGCACACACCCCATCACCACCACCGCACATCCAGAAGGCGCCGTCTTCGGGTTACCACCACGATCAGAAACAGTGAGGCTATGAAGGTCCAGCCGAGCGTGAAGAAGATCTGCGAGAAGTGCAAAGTGATCCGCCGCAATGGGCGGGTCATGGTTATCTGCGACAACCTGCGCCACAAACAGCGCCAGGGCTGAGCGACAGCCAACACCTCGCGGAGAAGTCCGCAGCAAACCCATAACTGAAGAGCAAGCACCACGTAGACACGCAACACCCGACCCCCGATACGCGGGACGTCACCCTTGGCCCCGGAGGCTCAGGACCGCAGGGCTTCAGCCCGAAGCAAAGATGATGCGGATTGGTGTTGTACCAGACCTCCGGGCAACCACAGGAGCACACGACATGGCACGACTGATAGGTGTCGACTTGCCGCGCGAAAAGCGCGTCGAAGTCGCACTGACATACATTTTTGGCGTGGGGCGTACGCGTGCCCACGGCACGCTCGAGGCCACCGGAGTCGACCCAGCGACACGGGTGAAGGATCTGAGCGACGAGCAACTGGTGTTGCTGCGCGACCACCTGGAAGAGCACTTCCGGCTTGAGGGTGACCTGCGCCGAGAGGTAGCCGCCGACATCCGGCGCAAACAGGAGATCGGCAGTTACCAAGGCCTGCGGCATCGCCGCGGCCTGCCCGTCCACGGTCAGCGCACCAAGACCAACGCGCGCACTCGCAAGGGTCCCAAGCGGACCGTCGCCGGCAAGAAGAAGGTGACCAAGTAAGCCTCGCGGCTGACTTGGCCACCCAAGGAGATCTTTAGATGCCCCCCAAGAGCCGTAGCACGGCAGGCGCCCGCAAGGTTCGCCGCAAGGAGAAAAAGAACATTGCCTTCGGGCAAGCTCACATCAAGAGCACGTTCAGCAACACGATCGTCACGATCACCGACCCCACCGGCGCTGTGATCGCGTGGGCCTCATCCGGCCAGGTCGGATTCAAGGGCTCGCGCAAGTCCACCCCCTATGCCGCCCAGATGGCCGCCGAGGCTGCTGCCCGGCGTGCGATGGAGCACGGCATGCGCAAGGTCGATGTGTTCGTCAAGGGCCCGGGCTCAGGACGCGAGACGGCGATCCGATCGCTGACCGCTGCTGGCCTGGAGGTCGGAGCGATCAGCGATGTCACCCCGCAGGCGCATAACGGTGTGCGTCCGCCCAAGAAGCGTCGCGTCTGAACGCCGAAAGGATCAGGTAAAACTCATGGCCCGTTACACCGGACCCATCACCAAGAAGTCCCGTCGGCTCAAGGTCGACCTCGTCGGCGGAGACAAGAACTTCGACCTTCGCCCCTTCCCCCCGGGTCAGCACGGTCGCCGTCGCACCCAGGAGAAGGAATACCTCACCCAGTTGCAGGAGAAGCAGAAGGCGCGCTTCACCTACGGCGTGATGGAGAAGCAGTTCCGTCGCTACTACGAGGAAGCAGCCAAGCGTCCTGGCAAAACCGGTGACAACTTGCTGACCATCTTGGAGTCGCGTCTGGACAACGTCATCTACCGAGCAGGTCTGGCCCGCACCCGCCGCGCCGCCCGACAGTTGGTGACCCACGGTCACTTCCACGTCAATGGCAACCGCGTCGACGTCCCCTCATATCGCGTGTCGCAGTACGACATCATCGAGGTTCGGCCCAAGTCGGTCGAGAAACTGCCGATCGAGCTGGCCCGCCAAACCTTTGGCGACCGCCCGATCCCGGCGTGGATGAAGGTCGTGCCCGGCACGTTGCAGATCCTCATTCACCAGCGGCCAACTCGGGAACAGATCGACACGATCTTGACCGAGCAGTTGATTGTGGAGCTCTACTCCAAGAACTAACACCACGTTTCCCTCCGCCTTCCCCGGCCAGCATCACGCGGCACGGTCGCTGTTGTGGGCGACCATCATGCGCGAGTTGGTGTGGGCTAGGCGGGGATAACGCGGCATACCGGATGTGACGAGGAAAGAGTCGCCACAGACGGGCGGGTTCGCCCGCGCCCACCTCGGCGTCAAATAGCGGTCGCCGCAGGAGAAAGGAAGTACACATGCTGATTGCTCAGCGCCCCGCCCTGTCCGAGGAGGTCGTCTCCGAGGCTCGCTCTCGTTTTACCATTGAGCCACTGGAGCCCGGCTTCGGATACACCCTTGGCAACTCGTTGCGCCGGACTCTGCTGTCCAGCATTCCCGGTGCATCGTTGACCAGCATCCGCATCGACGGCGTCCTGCACGAGTTCTCCACGATTCCCGGTGTCAAGGAAGATGTCACTGAGATCATCCTGAACCTGAAGTCTCTCGTGGTCTCCAGTGAGTTCGACGAGCCGGTCGTGATGTACCTGCGCAAGCAAGGCGCAGGAGCGGTCACCGCTGCGGACATCGCGCCCCCAGCCGGCGTCGAGGTCCACAACCCCGATCTGCACATCGCGACCTTGAACGACTCGGGCAAGGTCGAGATGGAGTTGACCGTTGAGCGCGGTCGAGGCTACGTGTCGGCTCAGCTGAACAAGTCGATCGAGCAGGAGATCGGTCGTATCCCGGTCGACTCGATCTACTCCCCAGTGTTGGCCGTGACCTACAAGGTCGAGGCGACTCGTGTGGAGCAGCGCACCGACTTCGACCGATTGGTGCTCGATGTCGAGACCAAGCACTCCATGGCGCCTCGTGATGCGATGGCTTCGGCCGGTCGCACACTGGTCGAACTGTTCGGCTTGGCTCGTGAGCTGAACGTCGAGGCTGAGGGCATCGAGATCGGCCCGTCGGCCGGAGACGCCGCGCTGGCGTCCGACCTGGCGCTGCCAATCGAAGATTTGGACCTCACCGTCCGGTCCTACAACTGCCTCAAGCGCGAGGGCATTCACACCGTCGGCGAGTTGGTCAGCCGCAGCGAAGCCGACCTGCTCGATATTCGCAACTTCGGGGCCAAGTCGATCGATGAGGTCAAGGACAAGTTGGGCGAGATGAGCCTGGCGCTGAAGGACAGCCCTCCCGGGTTCGATCCCAGCACGGCGGACTACTCCGAGGATGACTCCCTGGAGGACGCGGGCGACGCCAGTTTCGCCGAAGACGAGCAGTACTGAATTTTCGCTGAAGGAGAAAACTGATGCCTACCCCGAAGAAGGGACCTCGCCTGGGAGGCGGTCCGGCGCATGAGCGCTTGATCCTCGCTAACCTGGCAACGGCCCTGTTTGAGCACGATCGGATTACCACTACCGAAGCCAAGGCTAAGCGGATGCGTCCGCTGGCGGAGCGTTTGGTGACGTTCGCCAAGCGTGGCGACTTGCACGCTCGCCGGCGCGTCATGACGACGATCCGTGACAAGAGCGTCGTGCATCGGCTCTTCACCGAGGTCGCTCCCGACATGGCGGAGCGCTCAGGTGGTTACACCCGGATCACCAAGATTGCACCGCGCAAGGGCGACAACGCCCCGATGGCTGTGATCGAGCTGGTCCGCGAGCCGGTGGCGAAGAAGAAGGTTGTCGAGCAGGCTGAGGGTGCCACCCGACGCTCCGCGCGCGACCGCTCCGAGGCGCAGGACACGGCGAGCGACGAGGTGGAGCAAGAATCGGCCGAGCCGTTGACCGATGAGGCCGTTGCGGCCGAAGAGGCCAGCGCCGGAGTCGAGGACACCGACGCGGCCCAGGCCGAGGTTGAGGCCGCTGATGCCGCTGATGCCGCTGAGGCTGAGGGAGTCGAGGTTGCAGCCCCGGCCGAGACGGTCGAGCTCAACACCGAGCATGCCGAGGACAGCACCGAGGCGGCCAACACCACATCGAACGACGTCGGTGCCTTCGG
>JBATUU010000392.1:0-1557 GCA_049671385.1 Ornithinimicrobium sp.
CCATCAAGCGGTTCAGGTAGGCGTTCCCGCGGCTGCGGGCGAAGACATCGTCGATCAGCGATTGGTGAGGAGTAGTTTGCATCAGGCCCGCTACCTGCTCCGCTGTCCCCACCCGGTCGAGCGTGCCAAGGTCGACCTCATTGACCCGCGGAAGCCGGCGGACGTGAGCCAGCCACTGGTGCAATGGGTGCAACTCACCAACGTCACCGCGACGTACCGTCGCGATGACCGCCAAGGGGCGGTCGGCTGGTCCAGCCAACACATACATCAGCACGTCCAACGTGCTCTGGTCGGCCCAGTGCAAGTCATCGATTGTCAGGACCACCGCGCACTTACGACAGAGGTCCGACAGCCACTGATCGAAGGCGACCGGAACACGGGTGGCGAGTCGGCCGGCCTCCCACAGACCCGCAGGCGGGGCAAGTCCAGGATCGGCCGACCGAGTGGCTGATATCAGCGCGAGGAACGGCACAGTTTGGGCCGACAGGGGCAAACACCCCCCAGAGACCACGATCACGCCTGCTCCGGCGCGAGAGCAGACATGCTCCATCAGCGCGGTCTTGCCTACTCCAGCATCACCCCAGACCAGCAACGCACCTGCGCGGCCATCTGCAGCTTCCCCGATCACATCGCTGATCGCAGCCTGCTCGACGACACGTTCCACGAACGTTGTGGTGGCCACGCTGCGGCGGGCGTCCATAGCTCAGTCTCCCACTCGCGGACATTGAGGGGCTACATCAAGAGATCTGAGGGGGTGATCCGGATGTATCTGAGGTGGCTGGTCAAGCACAGTGAAACCGGAGGAACAGTCACCCCGACCAAAGCTTCTTCTCAGCCATTGCACGATCGAGCCCTCGGCGTTGCCGACGGAGGATGTAGGTGATCGCATGTTCAACCCGCCCAAGAAGTTCGCTGTCGCGCTCGTCACTGGCACAGCGGCCCTGGCCTTGCTGGGGGCTCCGGCTGGCAACGCCAGCGTCTCCGACGGAAGCGCCGCCGACAACGACGACGGCTTCCAGGCAACAGGTCGCCCCGAGATGACCAACCTCTTTGTGGGCCCAGAGGGCCCCACGCGGTTCACCGACCGGGTGAAAATTAGGTTCGACGTCAAAGTCGACGGACAGCGCAAGTCTGTCGTGCGCCTGAACCGGCCCAGCGGAATCGCCACCGCTACCTTCGAGTTGGAGCCTGGGGATTCCTTCCCGTGGCACACCCACCCCGGACCTGTGCTGGTCAGCGTCGTGGGTGGCGGGGAGCTCAGTTTCATCCGGGCCAAGGGCTGTAAGAGGCGCCAGTACCCCGCCGGCTCTGCCTTCGTGGAGCCGGGGCCAGTGCACACCGCATACAACCAGGGGACCGAAACGGTCACTGTGGTCGGCACGTTCTTCGATGTCGAGCCGGGTGAGGCGCTAGCCACGCCGGTCAGCCCGAGTGAGCAGAGCCGTCTTGACGACAACTGCGGCGTGGGAACGGTCGTGCCCGAACCCTCTTCCAACCCGGCGATGGCGTACGCGAGGTAGAAGCTCGACCAGCGCGCCTTGTTGTGCGGATATGGCG
>JBATUU010000393.1:0-3017 GCA_049671385.1 Ornithinimicrobium sp.
CCTGCAGTGACTCCACCATCCGGCTAGCAATCACCTTGCGCAGGCGAGACATCTTCTCGGTCTTGCCCCGCTTTGCTGCCGCGTCCTCGCTGGGTTGTGCAGACCCACCGGCTGATGGGGCAGCGCTAGCCTCCGCCTCAGAGGCGTCGCTGGCAGTCTCCTGCGCAGGCTCCGGCTCTGTGGCGGACTCGGCCGCCTTGGCTGCGTCCAGCACGTCCTGCTTGCGGATCCGACCGCCGACGCCGGTGCCTTCGATGCTGTCGAGGCTCACGTCGTGCTTGGCCGCCAACTTCCGTACCAAGGGCGTTACGTATGCGCTGACGTCGGAGGACGTATCGGCCGAGCTGCCCGATTCCTTCGATTCGGTATCCGCATCCGACGCGTTGCTACCCGAGCCCGACCCACCGCCGTCGCCGGACTCACTCGGTGCATCCTTCGAAGTGTCAGCGTTCTTCTCCTGCGACTCATCGCCAGCGTCTTCGTGCAACTTCTGCTCCGAAGCCAAGTCCTCATCGTCAGCCTCCGGCTCACTATCGCCAGCAGAACTGTCCTCGCCCTCACCGTCCGTGGCGGCATCATCGTCAGCCGATGATGACCCTCCATCCCCACCGACAACCGCCAGGTCGCCACCGACCTCCACCACGTCATCCTCAGCCGCGATGATCTTGGTCAATCTCCCCGCAACAGGCGAAGGGATCTCGGTGTCGACTTTGTCGGTCGACACTTCGAGCAGCGGCTCGTCGACCTCGACGTCGTCGCCCTCTTCTTTCAGCCAACGGGTCACGGTGCCCTCGGTTACAGACTCCCCGAGCGCGGGCATCGTGACCGTTTCGCCCTCGCCACCACCACTGGACCCAGAGGATGACCCACCGTCATCGCTCGAGCCCGCGTCACTCTTGTCGCTGCTGTCGTCGTCACCGCCGCCGGCGTTGCTGGTGTCTTCCTGGGCGTTGGCATCGTCATCGCCGCCGTCGTGGGTGTCCCCGTCCTCAGTGTCCCCTTCGGTATCGCTTGCGTCGTCGGCGTCCGATTCGTCCTCGTCGGCGCTGGCGTCCTGACCGCCGCCGTCTCCATCTGAGGCACCATCGCCGATCACGGCCAGGTCCCCACCCACCTCGACGACGTCGTCCTCTTCAGCGAGTATTTCCTGCAGTACCCCGGCTACTGGCGAAGGGATCTCGGTGTCGACCTTGTCCGTCGAGACTTCGAGCAGCGGTTCGTCGACCTCAACCTCGTCGCCGACGCTCTTCAGCCATCGAGTGACGGTGCCTTCGGTAACGGACTCGCCCAGTGCCGGCATACTCACGCGTTCGGACATTTCAGGTCTCCTCCTGGTGGGGATTGGCAGTCTAGTTGTGCGGGTGGGTTTTGCGCATGCGCCTAGCCGTGGGAATGCAGCGGCTGCCCGGCCAGCGCCATGTGCGCCTCGCCGACGGCCTCATTTTGGGTCGGGTGCGCGTGCACCAATGCCGCTAACTCCGCGGGGAGGGCTTCCCAGTTGACGATCAATTGAGCCTCGCCTGCCTGCTCCGACATGCGAGCACCGATCATGTGAACACCGAGCACCGGGCCGTCGGCAGTAGCGGAGACCACTTTGACGAAGCCCGTCGTGCGCAATATCTGCGATTTACCATTACCGGCGAGGTTGAGCTCGGCAACGTGAGCGCTGCCATGCTCCGCCCGCACCTGCGCCTCGGTCGCTCCCACAGACACGACCTCCGGGTCGCTGTACGTGACCCGCGGTATGCCGGATTCGTTGATTGCAGTGGGGTTGTGACCTGCGATCTGCTCGGCAACGAAAATGCCCTGCGCAAAACCGCGATGGGCCAACTGCAGGCCGGGCACGATGTCACCCACAGCAAAGACTCCGTCGACGGTGCTGCGGAGCCGGTCGTCGGTGCGTACGAAGCCGCCGTCCAACTGCACGCCAACCTCCTCGTACCCCATCTCGTCTGTGACTGGGGCGCGGCCAATCGCGATCAGCAATAGATCACAGGTCAAGGTCGATCCATCGCTCAGGCTGAGAGTGACCTCCGGGCCGATGATCTCAGCCGTCGAGGCGCTGAGGCCGGTCTTAGTCGTGATCCCACGCTTGCGGTAGGCCCTGCGCAAAGCCTGGCTCAGGGCTGCATCTTCGTTTGGGATCAAGGCTTCAGCGGCCTCGACGATCGTCACCTCGGCGCCGAACGAGCGGTAGATCGACGCGAACTCCACGCCGATGACGCCCCCACCCAAGATCACTACCCGATCGGGGACGTAATCCAGGTCCATCGCCTGATCACTGGTGACCACCGGTCCTGCGACCGGTATGGAAGGCACACGCCGAGCCTTCGAACCCGTGGCGAGCACCACGTTTTTGCCCGTGACCTCGCG
The DNA here is from genome assembly GCA_049671385.1 of Ornithinimicrobium sp. Taxonomy (GTDB): domain Bacteria; phylum Actinomycetota; class Actinomycetes; order Actinomycetales; family Dermatophilaceae; genus Ornithinicoccus. The sequence continues at coordinate 2,374 of JBATUU010000393.1, forward strand.
TTCACCGACCTGCACCGTGCTTGCCGACGTCAGGTAGCCACGACCGCTGATGAGGTCGACCGTTGCAGCGCTGATCAGCCCCTGCAGGCCCTTGTACAGCCGGGCGACCACGCCGTCCTTGTAGGTGTGCACGCCCGCCATGTCGATGCCACCGTAGGTGGCTTGGACACCGACAGATTCGGCGGCGCGAGTCGCGTCGGCAACCTCAGCAGCGTGCAACATCGCCTTTGTGGGGATGCAGCCCCGGTGTAGGCAGGTTCCGCCCAGTTCGGCTTCTTCGATCAACGCGACCCGTAGTCCCAGTTGTGCGCTGCGCAGAGCACACGCATATCCGCCGCTACCCCCACCCAGGATGACTACGTCGTAGATCTGCGACGACTGTGTCGGTGTGACCATGACTGCATCCTGTCATCTTCCCGGCGCCGATGGACCTCACGATCAACCCTGGGGCACAGGGCAGTGTCAAGGTCGGTGGTCTAGCCTGCGACCTATGACGTGGTGGCGACGCAAGAAGGGCACCGGTGGGTCCGGATCGGGCCACGGCGGTATGTCAGGGCCGCGAGGGCGCACCGACGGCCCCGACATGAATATTGACATCTCGGCGGTGCGCTCGTATGCAACGAGTTTTGTGGAGAGCAGGCGGG
>JBATUU010000394.1:0-9618 GCA_049671385.1 Ornithinimicrobium sp.
CTCCTCGGCCACGTTCCGCGGAACCTCGGCATAAGAGTCGAACTGCATGGTGTAGTTGGCCCGGCCCTGGGTGCGTGAGCGCAAGTCACCGACATACCCGAACATCTCGGACAGCGGGACGAGCGCGCGTACTACCTTAGCGCCACTGATGTCTTCCATCGCCTGGATCTGACCGCGGCGAGAGTTGACGTCGCCGATCACGTCGCCCATGTACTCCTCAGGGGTCCGCACCTCAACGGCCATCACGGGCTCCAAGAGCACCGGGTCGGCCTTGCGGGCGGCCTCCTTGAAGACCATGGAGCCGGCAATCTTGAACGCCATCTCCGAAGAGTCCACATCGTGGTAGGCGCCGTCGAGGAGTGTGGCCTTGATGCCCACCATCGGATAACCGGCCAAGATGCCCAACTGCATGGCGTCCTGGATGCCGTGATCCACCGAGGGGATGTACTCCTTGGGGATACGCCCACCGGTCACTGAGTTGGAGAACTCGTAGAGCTCACCCTCGGTCGACTCCAGCGGCTCCAGGGTGATCTGCACCTTGGCGAACTGTCCGGATCCACCCGTCTGCTTCTTGTGCGTGAAGTCGTACTTCACGACCGGCCTGCGGATCGTCTCGCGGTAGGCGACCTGCGGTGCGCCGACGTTGGCTTCGACCCGGAACTCACGGCGCATCCGGTCCACCAGGATGTCCAAGTGCAGTTCCCCCATACCGCCGATGACGGTCTGGCCCGTCTCTTCGTCCTGGCGAACGGAGAAGGTGGGGTCCTCCTCAGCCAACTTCTGGATTGCTGTGCCGAGCTTCTCTTGGTCGCTCTTGGTCTTCGGCTCGATCGCAACGTGGATCACCGGGGCCGGGAAACTCATCGACTCCAACAGAACTTGCTGCTGCGGGTCGCAGAGAGTGTCGCCGGTGGTGACGTTCTTGAGACCGATCATGGCGTAGATGTGGCCCGCGGTGGCGAAGCCGACCGGGTTCTCCTTATTGGAGTGCATCTGGAACAACTTGCCGATGCGCTCCTTGGAGCCCTTGGTCGAGTTCATCACACCGGTGCCCGCTTCAACCCGCCCGGAGTACACCCGGACGTAGGTCAACCGGCCGAAGAACGGGTGGGTGACCACTTTGAACGCCAACGCAGCGAACGGCTCGTCAGAGGAGGGCTTGCGGATAATCTCCTGGTCCTCATCGCGTACGTCGTGACCGACCATCGGGGGCACGTCCAACGGGGATGGGAGGTAGGTGATGACGGCGTCGAGCATGGGCTGCACGCCCTTGTTCTTGAAGGCCGATCCGCACATCACGGGGTAGGCCATCGAGTTGACAGTCATGTGACGAATGCCGGCGACGAGCTCGGCTTCGCTGATCTCCTCACCGCCGAGGTACTTCTCCATCAACTCGTCGTCCTGCTCGGCGACCTGCTCGATCAAAGCTTCGCGGTACTCGGCGGCGCGATCCGTCAAGTCGGCCGGGATCTCTTCGACGGTGTAGTCCTCACCGATCGCGACCTCGCCGCGCCACGTGAGCGCACGCATCTTGATCAGGTCGACAACACCGATGAAGTCGTTCTCGGCGCCGATCGGCAGCTGGATGACCAGCGGCGTTGCGCCGAGCCGATCCTTGATCGTGTCGACGGTGAAGTAGAAATCAGCACCGAGCTTGTCCATCTTGTTGACGAAGCACACGCGGGGCACGTCGTACTTGTCAGCCTGACGCCACACGGTCTCGGACTGGGGCTCGACGCCCTCTTTGCCATCGAAGACCGCCACCGCGCCATCAAGGACACGCAGCGAGCGCTCCACCTCGACCGTGAAGTCAACGTGGCCGGGTGTGTCGATGATGTTGATCTGGCTGTCTTTCCAGAAGCACGTCGTCGCGGCGGACGTGATCGTGATGCCGCGCTCCTGCTCCTGCTCCATCCAGTCCATCGTCGAGGCGCCGTCGTGCGTTTCGCCGATCTTGTAGTTGATCCCGGTGTAAAACAGAATCCGCTCGGTGGTCGTCGTCTTGCCAGCATCGATGTGAGCCATGATGCCGATGTTGCGGACCTTGGTGAGGTCCGTGAGGACGTCGAGTGCCACTACTTCTCTCTTCTCTGCCCCTCGGGCGGGGCGTGATTAAAACTCGTATGCGGTGTGCTGGGATGTGCCGTAGCGGCCCTGATCGAGGCGCCGGGGCAGGAGATGGTGCTAGATCACCAGCGGTAGTGAGCAAACGCCTTGTTGGCGTCGGCCATCTTGTGCATGTCTTCGCGGCGCTTGACGGCTGCTCCGAGGCCATTGCTGGCGTCCAGGATCTCGTTCATCAAGCGCTCGGTCATCGTCTTTTCGCGGCGCTGCCGGGAGTATCCGACCAACCAACGCAGCGACAGCGTGGTCGAGCGGTTCGGCTTGACCTCAATCGGCACCTGGTAGGTCGCACCACCGACGCGGCGGCTTTTGACCTCGAGAGCTGGCTTGACGTTGTCCAAGCCGCGCTTGAGGGTCTGCACCGGGTCGGTGCCGGTCTTGGCTTGGCAGCCTTCGAGGGCCCCATAGACGATCGTCTCGGCGACAGACTTCTTGCCGTCGACGAGGACCTTGTTGATCAACTGAGTGACCAGCGGCGAGCCGTAAACCGGATCGGCGATGAGGGGGCGCTTGGGCGCGGGTCCCTTACGAGGCATTACTTCTTCTCCTTCTTGGTGCCGTACCGAGAGCGCGACTGGTTGCGGCCCTTTACACCCTGGGTATCGAGCGCGCCGCGGATGATCTTGTAGCGGACACCAGGCAGGTCCTTGACCCGGCCACCACGCACGAGCACGATCGAGTGCTCCTGCAGGTTGTGGCCCACGCCCGGGATGTATGCCGTCACTTCGATGCCGCTGGTCAGGCGCACACGGGCGACCTTACGCAAGGCCGAGTTCGGCTTCTTCGGGGTGGTGGTGTAGACACGGGTACAAACGCCGCGCCGCTGCGGGTTGGCCTTAAGGGCAGGACTGTTGCTCTTTTTGACTTTGTCCTGGCGGCCCTTGCGGACCAGCTGGTTGATCGTGGGCACTGAGGCTCTTCTCGGTCGTCGTTGTCTATGTCGCACCCATCGTGGGTGGCGACACTCCTTGGTGTTTGCCGTGCACTCGACCCACCGTTACGGCTTGGCCGTACTGATCTGACGAGCGCGGTGGCCTCTCCCCTGCACTTCCCGGGCCCGCCCATACGCCACTGTTCGTGTTGTCTAGGCTGGCCGGACTGCCCGGCGAGAGATTTTCGGGTCAAATTTTCGCCCGACGGCATGCAGGCATGACCTACAAACGCAACCTCAGACTACTAGGGGTGCTCCCCGCGCCCAAATCCTCGCTCGCGCCGGCCGAGGTGGACCGTTGTCGTCGCAGAAGTGCGGGATACAAGGCGGCCTTCTACGAAGGAGACGCCCTCAGGCCCCACCCGGTCCTCCTCACTCCTCGAGCGATGGGCGATGTCGGCGGAACGTGCTGGCGTCGTTCAACCGCTGAACACCCTCGGGCGGAAGCGGCTGGTCCAAACCCGCGATCGTAGCCCTGAGTTGGGAGGGCGTGTTGGCTCCAACAATCGGCGCACTCACCCCGGGCCTGGATCGTAACCAGTTGATCGCCGCCTGAGCCGGGGTCTGATCGCAGGCCGCTGCCACATCGACGAGCGTGTCGATGATGTCCCAGTTCTTGTCACTGAAACGCTTGTCTGCATTCTCCTGAGCCCGCATACTTTCGGGCAGCTCGCCGTCGCGACGGTACTTGCCGGTGAGCAATCCGCCGCCAAGTGGGCTGTATGGGATCATCCCCACACCGAAGTGCCGGGCGGCTGGCGCCAGCTCCATCTCGACGTCGGAGCGGGTCGGGTCCAGCAGGCTGTATTCGGGTTGCACCGAGATGAACGCCTCGAGGTTGTGCTGCTGGCTGCACCAAAGCGCCTCGACGAGCCGCCAGGCACTGAAGTTCGAGCAGCCAAGGTAACGCACTTTGCCGGCCCGGACCAGGTCGGTCAGCGCCGACATCGTCTCCTCGATCGGGACGACCGGGTCGATCCAGTGCACCTGGTAGAGGTCAATGTGATCGACCCCGAGCCGGCGCAGACTGTCCTCGCAAGCACGCATGATCCACCGCCTAGACAGCCCTTCTCGCTGATAGCGCGTGGCGCGGCCCTGACTAAACATCTCGCCCATCGCGGCACGGACCTTGGTCGCCACCACCAGATCGTCGCGGTTGCCGCGGGCCGCCATCCAGGCGCCGACGATCTCCTCCGAGACTCCCCCGGCGTTGGCCGGGCCGCCCATCGCCGATGCCCATGATGAATACACGTCCGCGGTATCGATGAACGTGCCGCCCAACTCGACGTAGGCATCCATCACCTCAAAGGAACGCTCCTGACCGATCGACCAACCGAACTGCATGGCGCCGAGTCCGACACGATAGACAGTCAGGCCGCTTCGGCCGACCTGGACGTAGGGGTTGGTGAGGTCAGTGTCACTGGTCATCGTGGACTCCTTGCGGATAGACAGAAATCTTGTGGTCGATCAGGCGCAGTGCTTGATATCGAGCCGCGATCTGATCCTCGACGAGCGCACGGTGTGTTCGCAGCATGCGCAGGCGCTCGGGCTGTGTATGGGTGCCTTGTGCGCCGAGTTCGCAGTACCGGCGCAGTTGCTCGATGGACATGCCGGTGTCACGCAGGCATCGGAGCACTTCGACCCACGCGGCGTCATCCGCGCTGTAGCGGCGGTGCCCGCTACCGGCACGCGCCACCGCATTCAGGAGGCCTTCGCGCTCGTAATAGCGCAAAGTGTCGATGCTCACGCCGCTGCGCTGGGCCATCTGCGCCGGGGTGAGCGGTTCTGGGGCTGCGTCCATGTGTTCCAGTGAACATGCTGGAGTGCGCTCCAGGTCAATCCGGCACATCAGAGCCACGACGAATCGGTCCGCGGCGCGGGATTGACTTGCCATGTTGGAAAGTAAGTGCTTTACTTTCCACCATGGAAAACGACAGGAACGCTGACGCTAGCCGCGGCGCAGCAGATGCGTTGGCCGACGTGGCTCGCACTCGCTCAGCGGTCGCAGACCGACTCGTTACCCCGGTCTGGTACCACCCGATCCTCGGAGCCTCCCTCGCCGCCCTCATCATCGGCCTCGCTCAAGAGAGCCTTTGGATCCAACTCGCGCTGTCGGCGCTCGCTCTGCTCGCGATAGTCATCATCGTCAGGGCATACCAGCGCATCACCGGCCTGTGGGTCGATACCAGAAACCTCGGTCCCCGGGGCCGTCGCCTCTACCGCACATATCTCGGGCTCGTGCTGCTTTGCCTAGCCGCTGCCTTCATCCCTGTCGGCACGTTGTGGCTCGGTGCCGGAGCCGCGGTGCTCATCTTCGTCGCGACGGTGGTCATGGGAAGACACTTGGACGTCCTGCTCCGCGAGGAGATCCGCGACGGCAGCGCGGCCATGCCGTGAAGAAGTCAACGGCACCCGTCTTCGACGAAGTGATTCACGCACCGATGCGACTGCGCATATGTACCCTGCTGGGCTCGGTGTCCAGTGCCGAGTTCGCGGCACTTCGAGACGAACTCGACGTAGCTGACAGCGTCCTGTCCAAGCATTTGAAGACCTTGTCGGATGCCGGCTACGTCACGATCACCAAGTCGCGACCGCAGCCTGGACGTCCGGTGACCTGGGCTGGGCTGACCCGCGAGGGCAAGCGCGCTTTGGCCAGCCACATCGCCGCCCTGCAGCAACTGGTCGCTCAGGTCGAGAGAGCCCCATAGCCGCTCACGGCGACATCACGGAGCAGATGTGGTGAGCCGAACGCCGCCATTCACACGGGCACGACGGCCTGACGCTGCGCGTTGAGCCAGGTCAGCGACGGTCGTGCCTGTTTGAATGGAAAGGGCACACCCCCGAGCACCCCGACCCCCTCCGTGAGGCACCGTGAAGACCACAGACGATTCGGCCGAACAGCCACGCGTTGCAGCAGCAGCACGGCAACTGGTCAAGACCTACGGCAAGGATGAAGCTCAGGTCACTGCGCTCGACGGGGTCACCCTTGACCTCTACGCAGGAGAATTCACTGCCGTGATGGGCCCCTCTGGCTCCGGCAAATCAACGCTGATGCACTGCCTGGCAGCCCTCGACACCCCTACAGGTGGCGAGGTGATGGTGGACGGCACCGAACTATCGGGGCTCAAGGACAAGCACTTGACCACCCTGCGCCGAGAGCGGATCGGCTTCATCTTTCAATCGTTCAACCTGATCCCGACGCTCACCGCCGAAGAGAACATCCTTCTCCCGCTGTCGCTGGCTGGGCGTAGCCCGGACAAGGAGTGGTTCGACACGGTGATCGACGCCGTAGGCCTCAGGTCTCGCCTGACTCACCGTCCCACCGAAATGTCCGGCGGTCAGCAGCAGCGCGCGGCATGTGCTCGGGCCCTCGTCAGCAAGCCATCGATCGTGTTCGCCGATGAGCCCACTGGAAACCTCGATTCGAACAGCGGCGCCGAAGTGCTCACATTCTTGCGGCGCAGCGTCGATGACTTCGGCCAAACGATCGTGATGGTCACTCACGACCCGGTCGCGGCGGCATACACCGACCGGGTGGTGTTCTTGGCAGACGGACAGGTCGTTCAAGAAGAACGGCAGCCCGACCACGCCACCATCCTCAGCGCGTTGACCCACCTGGCCGCGGCGGGCTGATGCTGCATCTCACACTGCGTAACCTCATGGCTCGCAAGGTGCGGCTAGCCATGAGCACGCTCGCGATCGTCCTCGGCGTCGGGTTTCTCGCTGGAGTTCTCACCTTCAGCAATGGGCTCTCCTCGACTTTCGACAGCATCATCAAAGGGTCGACACCCCAGGGCCTGGTGCGCGCCGAAGGCGCGGCCTCCTTCGGATCAGGCTTGTCCTTCAGCAGCGACACGCTGACACCGGACGACGTTGCGGCGCAATCGCAGGTGCCGGAGGTTGCTCAAGCGGATGGCTGGGTGGAGGGCAACGGGATGTTTGTGGTCGCCAAGGACGGCGACCTCGTCGGCGGGCAGGGGGCACCCAGCATTGCCTTCAACTACACCGACACGCCCAGCATTGTTGGAGAGTCGACACTGGAGTTGATCGACGGCGACTGGCCGAGCAGTCCCAGCGAGATCGCCCTTGACGAAGCTGCCATGGAGGCATCGGGCTACTCGATCGGCGATGAAGTGGAGGTCATCCTGCCTGCCGCCGAATCGATCTCCGATAGCGGGGCTCAGCTGACACTGAGCGGTGTCGCGGAATTCAACGGTGGCGGCACGGCCGGGGCGACACTGTTGATTCTGTCGACTCAGGGCGCCCAGGACATCTTCCTCGGTGGGCAGGACGCCTTCACCAGCATCGCCCTGACACCTGTGGAGGGCGTGAGCCAGAGCGACCTCGCGGCTGCCGCTGGAGATGCCGCCCCTTCCGGCTTCGAGGCCTTGACCGGCGATGCCGTGGCTGAAGAGTCTCAAGAAGCCGTCGGCCAGTTCCTCGACGTGATCAGCACCTTCTTAATTGTCTTCGCTGTCATCGCGATCGTCGTCGGCGGCTTCATCATCGCCAACACTTTTACGATCCTGGTTGCCCAACGGGTGCGAGAGTTGGCGTTGCTGCGCGCCCTAGGAGCCAGCAGGCGCCAAGTGCGACGATCTGTTCTGCTCGAGGCCGCGTTGATGGGTCTGATCGGATCAACGGTTGGGATCTTCCTCGGCCTGGGCCTGTCGCGGGCTTTAGCGGCCCTCTTCACAAATTTTGGTCTGGACATCCAGTCCGACTCACTCGTGTTGACGCTGAACACCGTCGTGGCTGCATACCTCGTCGGTTTGCTGGTCACCATGATCTCGGCGTACATCCCGGCTCGCCGAGCCGCCAAGGTCGCCCCCGTGGCCGCGATGCGAGCAGACGGTGGCGGCCCCACGGAGAAATCACTGCGGCGTCGCGCCATCATCGGTTTTGTAGTGATCGGTATCGGCGCAGCACTGGCTCTCGTTGGACTGACCGGCGGTCCTGGCAACGACGCACTGTGGATCGGCGGAGCAGCACTGCTGTGGATCCTGACAGCGGCGCTGCTGAGCCCCGTGCTCGGGCACCCGGTCCTGGTCGCCTGCCGCGTCGCATTCACGAAGATCTTCGGAGCCACCGGCAGACTGGCGGGTGAAAACGCGCTGCGCAATCCACGTCGCACGGGTGCGACTGCGGCCGCCCTGATGATTGGCCTGGCACTCGTCTCGGCCGTCGGCACGCTGGCAGCCTCCATGAGCGCTACCACCGATGAGATCGTAGAGGAGGAATTCCTCGCCGACTACGTCGTGCAGTCCGTGTCCTTCCAAGCCTTCCCCACCAGCATCGGCAAAGAGATCTCTGGGGTATCCGGCGTGAAGTCGGTGTCAGCTGAGCAGTTTGCCGAGATCACGGTGGACGGTTCCGAGACGTTTGCAACGGCAGTCGACGACGCATACACCGACTTCTACGACTTCACGATGACGCAGGGCACGACGGCCATGAACGGCTTGCAAGCGATCGTCTCGCAGGACTGGGCCACGGATGCCGGAGTTGAGCTGTCTGAATCAGTGCCCGTCTCGCTGGCCGGCGGCAGGGCACCTGAAGTTGAGGTCGAAATCGTTGGCGTTTTCGAGGCCAGCGAAGTATCCGGCGACGTCCTGATCACGCGGGCAGTATTGGCCGAGTTCGGGGTAGACGCGCTGGACAACACCGTGAACATCAATATGCGCAACGGCGCCGATGCCGCGCGGGTGCAATCTGACCTGGAAGGAGTCGTCGCTGACTTGCCGATCGTGCAGGTCTTGAGCACGGTGGAGTTTGCGGAATCGCTGAAGTCACAGATCAACCAGTTGCTCTTCATGATCTACGGATTGCTCGCGCTAGCCATAGTCATCGCCGTGATCGGGATCGTGAACACCTTGGGGCTGAGTGTCATCGAACGCACCCGTGAGATCGGTTTGCTCCGAGCAGTGGGTCTCTCGCGCGCACGGTTGCGCAGGATGATCGCCCTGGAGTCCGTGACGATCTCGATCATGGGCGCCCTCCTCGGGCTGACGATCGGCCTGATCATCGGGGTGCTCTTGCGTGAGTCGCTGTCCGAGAACTTGACCGTGCTCAGCCTGCCGTGGGGCAGTTTGCTCGCCTTCTTTGTTGTCGCGGTCCTCTTCGGCGTGCTGGCTGCGGTCATCCCCGCGATCCGGGCATCTCGGCTCAAAGTGCTGGACGCCATCGCCACCGAGTAACCGTCCTAGGGCGCCGGCCACGCCGAGGGAGATGCGAACGGGCGGGTATGCCGAGACGTGAGTCCCGACATACCCGCCCGTTCGCGGTTGTGTCAGCCGATCAGTAGCGGCTGCGCTCGTCGACCGCCAAGTCGTCCAGACGGACAGCCTCGCCCGAGCCCGGCCCGAAGTTGGCGTACTCGTCGTAGCTGTCGTAGACCGGCACGGCATATGCCGCTGCCTTGGCTTCCTCCGTCGGCTCCACCGTCAGGTTGCGGTAGCGCGGCAAGCCGGTCCCGGCGGGGATCAACTTACCGAGGATGACGTTCTCCTTCAGGCCGAGCAAGGGGTCGCTCTTGGCCTGCATCGCAGCCTCGGTGAGCACCCGAG
>JBATUU010000395.1:0-8211 GCA_049671385.1 Ornithinimicrobium sp.
GTCTGGATCTGGCACGGCTGCATACTCTCGAAGCCGCCCTGGTTAGTGCTCCCGCACGCGCCGAGTCGGTGGCAGCTCTCCTCGGCGAGCCCAGCGACTCCCCCCGGGTCCACGACCTGCTCGATCATCTCCTCGCGCTCGCCCTTGTGTGGCGCAGCCGCGAAGGCCTGCAGGTAGCCCGCTCAGCGGCCGAGACCATCGGCGACCCAGCCGGGTTGGCCCCGATCACAGCCGGCGGACCCACCCACGAGCAGATCACAGCGGCCGTCAATGTCTTGGATCGACAGTCCCGAGCCATCCTCGACGCGCTGACCTGGGGCCCCCCGACCGGAGTGCTTTCCCACGACCCTGCGCCGGCCAGTGGTTCATTGGCCGCAGCAGGCCAAGAGCTGATCGATCGTGGCTTGCTGCAACGCGTCGACGGGTCCCACGTGGTGCTCCCGCGCACAGTGGCCATGGTGCTCCGCGGCGGATTGCTGTATGCCCAGGTGGCCCTGTCACCACCTCGCCCGGACGGGGCTCACTCGGGCGTCGACATCGAGGTCGGCGACGCCGCTGTCGGCGGCCGCGCCGCCGAGTTGCTGGTGCTCACTGCCGAGGTGATCGATACCTGGGGCGCCAACCCCCCTCGGGTGCTGCGATCCGGGGGGCTGGCGGTGCGCGACCTCAACCGGTTGGCGACGCACCTAGAGACCACGACCGCGCAGACCGCCTGGCTACTGGAAGTCATGCAGGCAGCCGGCTTACTAGCCCGCGACAGTGACGAGGCCGGTGTCGAGACCTGGATGCCGACCGGCGAGGCCGACGACTGGGCTGAGGAGACGCCTGAGCGCCGATGGGCGCAGTTGGCTCATGCCTGGATGACGATGTCGGCGTCGCCCTCATTGGTCGGTCAATCTGAGACGGGTCGGATCAATGTCCTGTCCACCCAGACATCGTGGCCTGCTGGACGCCAGCGCCGCCGGGATGTGCTCGCCGCGTTGGCGACGCTGCCCGTCGGACATGCTCCCGATGCCGATCATGTGATGGCCCTGTTGCGCTGGCACCACCCCATCCGGATGCAACGTTCCGCGGCCGCCGACAACAGCCCGGCTGTGGACGTGGTGTTGCGCGAAGCGGAGTGGAGCGGGGTCCTCGGCCGAGGATCACTGAGCACCCCAGGGCGCAGCCTGGTGACCGAAGGCATGGACGCGGCCAGCTCGGCTATGGCCGACCACATCCCGGTTGCCGTCGATCACGTCCTCCTGCAAGCAGATCTCACCGCGATCGCACCGGGCCGTCTGGACGGGCCGGCCCAGAGCGTCATGCGGATGATCAGCGACGTCGAGTCCCGCGGCGGTGCCACGGTCTACCGGATCACCGAGGCGACTCTGCGTCGGGGGTTGGACGCCGGCTGGTCGGCCGATCATCTGCTCTCCGAGGTGTCCGCGATCAGCCGCACCGGGATACCGCAACCGCTGGAGTACCTGGTCCGAGACGTGGCCCGACGCCATGGCGTCGCCCGAGTGGGTGCCTGCGCGGCATACGTGCGCTCCGACGACGAGGCTCTGCTGGACCGGGTCCAGGCCGATCGTTCCTTGGCCCTGCTGCAACTACGCCGGATCGCTGCCACCGTGGTGATCAGCCCACTGCCCGCGCCCACCGTGTTAGACCTGCTCCGCGAGGAGCAATACGGTCCGGTGGCCGAGGGCCCAGACGGAGGGATCTCACTCGCGCCGGGTCGCTACCACCGCACATCACGCGGCTCACGGCCGGTCGTAAGCCTGCGCACAGTGGACCCACACGTTGCCGCACAGATCGTCGCGTCGATGCGCCGAGGCGAGGAGGTGCGTGAAGTTCACGCTCACGACGATCGACAAGGCACGGTGCACAGCACTGACCCGGTCATCACGGCGTCGATGCTGCGCGAGGCCGCCTCCGAGGGATCGGCCGTATGGGTGGGTTACGTCGACGATGTCGGGGGCGTTCAGCGACTGCTGCTGCGACCGCACCGGGTAGAGGGAGGACGGGTCCTCGCGACGGTCGGTGAGGGCGACCAGACTCGCACGCTGCTGCTGCACCGGATCACCGGAGCCCGCCCGGCGGTTTAACACCCCTGCGGCTGGACTGCTAGAAGATGCGGACCCGATCGTGTGGCTCCAACCACAGACCATCTCCAGGGCCAACGTCGAAGGCGTCATGGAACGCGCTGACGTTGCGCACCGTGTTGCCACGCAGATCGGCCGGGGCGTGCGGGTCGATCGCGATCAACCGCTTGGCCTCCTCGACTCGGGCCGTACCGCGCCACACTTGAGCCCAGCCAAGGAAGAATCGCTGCTCGCCGGTCCAACCATCGATCTCGGGGGCGTCTCCCCCGGTGGCGAGCCGATATGCCGACAGAGACATCTCGAGCCCACAGAGGTCACCGATGTTCTCACCAACGGTGAGCCCGCCGCTGACCGTGGCGTCTGGGACTTCGCGCGGTGACAGCTCATCGAACTGGGCGACCAACTGCTGTGCTCGCTCATCGAAAGCTGCCCGGTCCTGCTCGGTCCACCATTCGGTCAGCGAGCCATCGCCGGCATACCGGGAGCCCTGGTCGTCGAAGCCGTGACCGATCTCGTGAGCGATCACCCCACCGATCCCGCCGTAGTTCACGGCATCGTCGGCGTCGACGGTAAAGAACGGTGGCTGCAGGATGGCGGCCGGAAAGACGATTTCGTTGAGCATCGGATGGTAGTAGGCGTTCACTGTCTGCGGGGTCATCAGCCACTCATCGCGGTCGATCGGACCGCCGACCTTGGCCAAGTCCCGGTCAGTGTCGAAGGCGTTGCCGGCTCGGACATTGGCCACTAACTCGGCCGGATCCACCTGGTATGCCGTGTAGTCGCGCCAGTGCGGCGGGTGACCGATCTTCGGGCGGAAGGCCTCCAGCTTCTCCAGTGCCCTCTCCCGGGTGGCCTCCCCCATCCATTCCATCTCGGCGATCCGGCGCCGGAAGGCCTCGATCACATTCTCAACGAGTGCTTCCATCCGCTCTTGAGCCTCCGGCGGGTAGTGCCGGTCAACGTAGACCTGTCCGGCGGCCTCACCGAGCATGGACTCCACCAAGGCCACCCCACGCTTCCAACGCTCGCGAATTTGCGGAGTGCCGCTCAGCGCCGTTCCGTGGAAGTCGAAATGCGCTTGCACGAAGTCGTCGCTGAGATAGGACGCACGAGCATCCAGCGCTTGGATGGCGAGCCAGGCCCGCCAATCCTCCACCGTGACCTCCGCGAGGGCAGCACCGATTCCGGTCAGTACATCCGGTTGCCGGATCACGACCTCATCGAGAGCGCCGTCGGGAGCACCCAACCCTTGCGCCCATGCCGCCATATCGAAGCCCGGAGCCAACTCCGCGACCTGAGAGGCAGTCATCTTGTTGTACGCCTTGACCGCGTCACGGGTGGACACCCGGTCCCAGTGGTGCCCGGCGATCCGCTCCTGCAGCGCATAGACACGCTGCACCACATCCTCGCCCAGATCGAGTCCAGCGGCTTCGAGTGCAGGAGCGCCCAACTCGAGCAAGCGCCCGAGGTACTCGCGATAGGCCACCCGGGCCTTCTCGTGCTCTTCCTCGCGGTAGTACGCCTCGTCGGGGAGACCAATACCCCCTTGATGCATGTAAGCGATGTAATCCTCTGGACTGCCGGCATCAGCGGTGACCCATACGTGCATCAACCCCGACACGCCCTCGCGCTGCAGCCTGCCGGACACCCGGCACACGTCGCTCGAGTCCTCGACCGAGGTGATCAGTGAGAACTCGTGGTGCAGCGGATCGGCGCCCAACTCGGCGAGCCGCTCGGTGTCCATGAAGCTCGCGAACAATGCGCCCACCTTGCCCGGTGGGCTGTCAAGCGCAGGCTCCGTGGCAGCGGCCTCCTCGATCAGCGCGCGTACGTTGGCCTCGGCCTGCTCGCGCAAGATGTCGAAGGCTCCGTAGCGGCTGCGATCTTGCGGGATTTCGGCGCTGGCGATCCAGGCCCCGTTGACGTGACCGAAAAGATCATCAGCAGGCGAGATCTCAAGGTCCATGTGTGAGCGGTCGATACCTGAGTGCATGACGACACCGTATGCGGTTCAGGTGATACTCCGCGATGGCGGTCCAGCAGCAACCGGAGCAGTTGCGCGAGACCTGCTCAGAGGCAGCTCAGCCAGACAGTGCACGCACCACTCGACTCGGTGCGGGCCGACCCAACTGGGCGGCCATCCAGACGCTCGTATCCACCAACGCGGCCTGATCGACGCCATGGGCAATGCCCAGCCCGTCCAGCGCCCAGACGAGATCTTCAGTCGCAAGGTTGCCGGTCGCTGACTTCGCGTACGGACAGCCGCCGAGCCCGCCGGCCGAGGCGTCCACGACGCTGACTCCGCACCGCAGTGCTGCGATGGTGTTCGCAAGCGCCTGCCCATACGTGTCGTGGAAGTGCACGCCTACCTGATCGGCTGGGATGTCGCGCTGCGCCAGGGCTTCCAGGAGCGCTGTGACGTGGCCCGTTGTCGCCACGCCGATCGTGTCGCCGATGGAGAGTTGGTCACACCCCAGATCCATCATTGCCGAGCAGGCGTCGACCACCTGGCCGATCGGAACCGGCCCCTCCCATGGGTCACCGAAACACATCGAAACGTAGCCTCGCACCCAGACATCCGCCTGCGACGCGCGCTCCACCACCGGCGCAAACATCTCAAGCGACTGCGCCACGGATCGGTTCAGGTTGCGCTGGCTGAACGTCTCGGTGGCGCTGCCAAAGATGGCGATGGCTTGCGCGCCCGCGTCGAGCGCTCGGTCCAGACCCCGCTCGTTCGGCACCAGCACCGGCCGATTGCGGCCCAGCGCGCTGCTGCCGAGCGCGGCCATGACCTCGGCGGCGTCACCGAGTTGGGGCACCCACCGCTGTGGGACGAAGGAGGTCAACTCCACCGTATCCAGGCCCGCAGCGAGCAGACGCTGAAGGAACTCGACTTTGACCTGGGTCGAGAGATGATTCGACTCGTTCTGCAGCCCATCCCGTGCGCCGACCTCATACACGGTGACCAGCGACGGCAGACCGGCCTGGCTGTAGGCCATCGGCAAACCCGGCGCTGCGCTCATGACCTCAGCGTGCCACTATCGACGCCGCGCGCTTCACCTGACCTGCGCCGCGCCGTGCTTCGTCGCTCGACTCACAGGTTGATCGTGATGTCAGCCTCAGCGCGCAAGTCCTCCAGCAGTCGCTGCACCGCAGCGGACTGCGCCTCCTGCTCGAGTTGCTGCTGCAAGCGCTCTTCGACGTCCTCAAAGGGTGGCAAGGTTGCGGCTGCCGCGTCGGCACCCTCAGGAGGTTGCTGGCCCGCGATGGTGTCGTACAGTTCCTGGACATCGTCCTCGCTGGGCTCCTCGACATCGCCCTCTTCGGTGATGAACTGCTCGATCTTCAGTTGATTCTCGACCTCGGCCCGGACCTCGTCCTCGGTGAAGCCTTGCCCTTCGAGCACGGTCAAGAACTCCTCGGGCGACGGCACACCGTTCTCGGTGGCCAACTCCTCGATGGTCGCATCAACCTGCTGCGACGTCGGCTCGATACCAGCGGCATCCGCCGCCTGAGCGAGCAATTTATTGCTCACGAGGTTCTCAGCCGTCTCCTGCTTCAACTCATCCTGGTTGATCTCGATGCCGGTCTGCTGAGCTTGCAGGCTGGCCTGTTGGAACTGCGCCTCATACGCCTCGACGAAGTCTTCCTCCGAGATCTCCTCGCCATCAACCTCAGCCACCACCTCAGGCAGCCCCTCAAGGTCGGCAACAGGGGCCCCGCCCTCACCTGAGGGCGCTTCGCTGGTAGCCGCAGAGCTGTCGCTGCTGGCGGAGTCAGCGGCGTCGTCGGACGCGTCAGAGTCGGAACTGCACGCAGCCAACAGGGTGGCGGCAACCACTGCTACGGCGGCAGTGGCACAACGAGAGAGTGTTCGGTTCGACATGGATCCCCTAGGTAGGCAAGCCCGCGACGCTAACACGGCTGCATCTGCGCCATTGCCAACGGGCGCACAGGTGGTGAGCAGCTCCGCGCTCTAGAAGGCTCGGAAAGCCATAGCCGTGGCAATCGCCGCCGTGGCCGCCTCGTGTCCTTTGTCCTCATTCGACCCCGGCAGTCCGGCCCGATCCAGCGCCTGCTGCTCGGTATCGCAGGTCAACAGTCCAAACCCAATCGGTAGACCGGTGTCAACGGCCACCTGAGTCAGCCCAGTGGTGGCCGCCTGACAGACATACTCAAAGTGCGGGGTGCCACCACGGATCACGACGCCCAGCGCCACCAGCGCATCGAACTTGCCGGAGCCGGCCAACCGCGAGCATGCCACCGGCAACTCGAAGCTCCCAGGCACCTGCATGGCCGCGACCCGGGTCACGCCCGCCTCGCCGAGGCCGCGCGCTGCACCCGCGCGCAAACCGTCCATGATCTCGGCGTGCCACGATGCCGAGACCACGACGACCCGCAGTCCGCTGCCATCGACGTGCACCGTCGGTGCTCCGCTACCGCTCATCACTACGTCCCATCTGCGCGTTGTCCTGTGCGGCACAGTGCTGCACGAGCTCCTCAATGGTCAAGACGGGCACCTCGTTGACAGCCCCCAGGTCATAGACCTGTTGGCCACGCAACATCTCACCCTCGTCATCCACCAACTCAGCGATCGCCGCGACCGGACTCAGCCCGGCCAACGTGCACAACTCAACGGCGGCTTCGGTATGCCCTGGGCGCTGCAGCACGCCACCATCGCGGGCTCGCAGTGGCACGACGTGGCCCGGTCGGATCAGATCCGCCGCACCGGCTTGGGGGTCGCCGAGCACCGAGACCGTCCGTGCCCGGTCGGTAGCGCTGATGCCCGTGCTGACTCCGCTGGCCGCATCCACGGTGATCGCATAGGCGGTCCGGAACGGGTCCTCGTTCTCACGCGGTGGCACCATCAGCGGCAAGTCGAGCCGGTCTGCCCACCAGGTCGGCATCGGGGCGCAGATATACCCCGAGGTATGCCGGATGGTCCAACCCATCCACGCCGGCGTCACAGTCTGTGCAGCGAGGAGAACATCCCCCTCGTTCTCCCGGCGCGCGTCATCGAGCACCAACACCGGCCGACCGGCCTGCAGCGCGGCCAGGGCAGCGCAGATCGCCTCAGTCATTGCCGTTGGCTCCATGACCGTTGACTCCCATCAACCGTTCGACGTACTTGGCCAGCACGTCGACCTCGACATTGACCAGGTCGCCGACCGTGCGTGTGCCAAGCGTGGTCACCTCCAGTGTGGTCGGTATCAGCGAGACCGAGAAGGTGGCTTGGGCGTGCTCCGGGCCTCCGTCGGCGCCAGCGCTCACGTCACTGACCTCGCTCACGGTCAGCGACACCCCATCGAGGGTGATCGAACCCTTGCTCACCACATACCGGGCGATGTCGGCGCCGAGCTCGAAGGTCAGCACCTCCCAGCGCTCGCCCGGCGCCCGGCTCAGCAGTGTCGTCGTCGCGTCGATGTGTCCTTGCACCACGTGCCCACCGAATCGGCCGTCGCTGCGCAGAGCGCGCTCGAGGTTCACCGGGCTGCCGACGGCCAGAGCACCGACTGAACTGCGATCCAACGTCTCGGCCATTACGTCGACACTGAATCGACCGGCCTCGAAGTCGGTCACCGTTAGGCACACTCCGTTGACACTGATGGAGTCGCCGTGGCCGACGCCTTCGGTCACCAGCGGCCCGGCAATGGTCAGGCGGGCAGAGTCGTTCAGTTGCTCAATGGCTACGACTTCGCCTTGTTCTTCCACGATTCCGGTGAACACCGGGTCACGCTCCTTGGTGTTGATGTTGGTGTGGCTGACGGGTGAGTGGGCTGGCTGTGATGCGAACGTCCGGCCCGATCTGAGTGACGTCGGTGACCTGCAGCCGGGCGATGTCCGGCATGGAGGCAATCCCGAGATCGCCGACCGCGCTGGCACCGCTACCCAACAGGGCAGGGGCCAGATAGGCCACGACCTCATCGACGAATCCGTTAGCCCACCAGTGAGCCGCCAGGGTGGCACCGCCCTCCAGCAGCACACGGCGCACCCCGCGGGTATGCAGGTCAGCCAGAGCGGACTGCGGGTCGTGGTCGCTGTGGTGGTGGGCCGGCTCGAGGCGGGCATCCGGGGCCAACTCCCGCCGGCCGATGACGACGCGCAATGGTTGCTCGGCATAGAG
>JBATUU010000396.1:0-7279 GCA_049671385.1 Ornithinimicrobium sp.
CCCGTGGTGGAGACAACGAAGCACATCTATGTCACCGGGGGCGTCGCCTCGTCGTTGGGTAAGGGCCTGACCGCCTCCAGCTTGGGCTTCTTGCTTCGATCACGCGGCGTCAGGGTCACGATGCAAAAGCTCGATCCCTACATCAATGTCGACCCGGGGACCATGAATCCATTCCAACACGGAGAGGTTTTCGTCACTGAGGACGGCGCCGAATGCGACCTCGACATCGGCCACTACGAGCGTTTCTTGGACGTCAACCTGCGCGGTCGCTCCAATGTCACGACCGGTCAGGTCTATAACGATGTCATCGCTAAGGAGCGTCGCGGGGAGTACCTCGGAGACACCGTGCAGGTCATCCCGCACATCACGAACGAGATCAAGTCGCGGATGCGCGCAGACGCCGAGCAGAATGATCCTCCGGATGTCATCATCACCGAGATTGGTGGCACGGTCGGTGACATCGAGTCCTTGCCCTTTCTTGAAGCGGCCCGCCAAGTGCGACATGACGTCGGACGGGCGAACTGCTTCTTCTTGCACGTCTCGCTAGTGCCCTACCTGGCGCCCAGTGGAGAGTTGAAGACGAAACCGACTCAGCACTCGGTGGCGATGCTGCGCCAGGTCGGCATCACCCCAGACGCGATCGTTTGCCGCGCTGACCGAGACATCCCGGCCTCGATCAAGCGCAAAATCTCGCTGATGTGCGACGTTGACCAGGACGCCGTTGCGAACGCTATCGATGCCCCAAGCATCTACGACATCCCCAAAGTGCTCCACAGCGAGGGCTTGGATGCATACCTCGTCCGGCACCTGGGGCTGCCCTTTCGGGATGTCGACTGGAAAGAATGGGATTCACTGCTGCAGCGCGTGCATCGACCTGAGCATGAGGTGGAGATCGCCCTGGTCGGCAAGTACGTCGACTTGCCGGACGCATACCTTTCGGTCACCGAAGCGCTGCGCGCCGGCGGGTTCGGACACAACGCGAAGGTATCGATCCGTTGGGTTGCCTCGGATGAATGCCAGACAGCGACCGGTGCGCAGAAGGCCCTGGCCGGGGTAGACGCGGTCCTCGTGCCCGGCGGCTTCGGGGTGCGCGGCATCGAGGGCAAGATCGGTGCACTGCGCTGGGCGCGGGAGCGCAAGGTGCCGACACTGGGGATCTGTTTAGGATTGCAAGCCATGGTGATTGAGTACGCCCGCCATGTGGCGGAGATTGCGGGCGCCAGCTCGACCGAGTTCGACCCGCAGACACCCGCGCCGGTGATCGCGACCATGGATGAACAGAAAGCCTACGTCGAAGGTGCTGGGGACTTGGGTGGCACGATGCGCCTCGGCACATATCCGGCCACGCTGGCCGAGGGCTCGGTGTTGGCACACACCTACGGAAGCACCGAGGTCAGCGAGCGACACCGGCACCGTTACGAGGTGAACAACGTTTACCGCGAGGTGCTGACCGCAGCTGGTCTGGTCATCAGCGGCACCTCTCCCGACGGGAGTTTGGTTGAGTTCGTCGAGTTGCCCCACGACGTACACCCCTACTATGTCGCCACACAGGCCCACCCGGAGTTCAAGTCCCGACCGGACCGGATGCACCCGATGTTCTCTGGGCTGGTGGCAGCTGCCGTCCAGGCGCAGCGCAGCCAACGGCTGGTGGAAGTTGAGCCAGGCGCCGGCCTCAGCACCGAGCACGCGGAGGCTCGGTGACCCTGGACGCGCCCAGTGTCGGGCTGAGCGACCTCACCGATCGGTTGGAGGCAGCGCCCATCCGGTCCCACGAGGTCGTGATGTCCGGGCGGATCTGGGACGTGATTCGAGATGACGTGGACCTTGGGGCCGCTGGTGTGGTGACCCGCGAGTATGTCGACCACCCCGGCGCGGTGAGCGTGGTCGCGCTGCGTCAAGACCGCGGGATCGATGAGGTCTTGTTGATTCAGCAGTACCGCCACCCCGTGCGTTCCTATGAGTGGGAACTGCCTGCTGGTCTGATGGACGTAGCCGGGGAGCTGGGCGTGGACGCCGCCGCACGCGAGTTGGCAGAGGAGGCCGATCTGCGCGCTGAGCGGTGGGATCTGCTCAGCGAGTACTTCTCCTCGCCCGGCGGCATCAACGAGGCGAAGCGGATCTTCTTGGCTCGGGATCTGTGTGACGTGCCCGCGGGGGAGCGACATGATCGCGGCGACGAAGAACAGGGTATGCCGATCCGCTGGGCCCCGCTGGACGTGGCCGTTCAGGCCGTGCTGACTGGAGCGATGCACAATGCGGCGGCAACGATCGGTCTGCTCGCGGCATATGTCAGCCGCGGTGCTGGCTGGAATACCCTGCGCGATGCACACCTACCCTGGACCGTGCACCCGGGCATGTCAGCACCGAAGACGTCCTGACCTAGCCTGGGCCAGACCCGAACACCAACAGATCAAGGAACTTCTACTGTGTTGCGCACCCACGAGGCCGGCTCGCTGCGAGCTGAGGTCGCCGAGACGACTGTCACGCTGACCGGTTGGGTCGCACGGCGACGCGATCACGGCGGAGTGGCCTTCTTGGATCTCCGGGATGCCTCCGGAGTGGCTCAAGTCGTCGCTCGGGACGAAGTGCTCGCCGAGGGCGGGGCGCACGAGGTGCGCAACGAATACTGTGTGCGCGTCGTAGGCCAGGTGCGCCTGCGGCCGGAGGGGAACGCCAACCCGGACCTGGCCTCAGGGGATGTCGAGGTCGTTGCCAGCGAGTTGGAAGTCCTCAGCGAGGCTGCCCCGTTGCCGTTCCAGATCGACGAGCGGGTCAGCATTGGGGAGGAGGCCCGCTTGCGACACCGTTACCTTGACATTCGCCGCCACGGCGCCGGCTCGATCGGCGCAAACCTGCGCCTACGCTCCCAGGTCAACGCCGCTGCCAGGGACCTGCTCGGTGACCGCGACTTCGTGGAGGTGGAGACCCCCACCTTGACGCGCTCCACGCCAGAGGGTGCGCGCGACTTTCTGGTGCCGGCCCGGCTGCAGCCAGGTGCTTGGTACGCCTTGCCGCAGAGTCCGCAGTTGTTCAAGCACCTCTTGATGGTGGCCGGCCTGGAGCGCTACTACCAGATCGCGCGCTGTTATCGCGATGAGGACTTCCGGGCCGACCGACAGCCTGAGTTCACTCAACTCGATGTTGAGATGAGCTTCGTCACTCAGGAAGACATCATCGAGTTGGGCGAGGCGATCTTGCGTGCCGTGTGGGCCGTGATCGGTGTCGACGTGCCGAACCCGTTGCCGCAGGTCACTTACGCCGAGGCGATGGCCCGCTACGGCAGCGACAAACCCGACCTGCGCTTCGATGTCGAGTTGACCGACTGCACGGCCTACTTCGCCGACACCCCCTTCCGGGTCTTCCACGCCGAGTATGTCGGCGCCGTGGTCATGCCAGGCGGCGCCTCCCAGCCGCGGCGCACCTTCGATGCCTGGCAGGACTGGGCCAAGCAACGTGGTGCTCGCGGGCTGGCGTACGTCACCATCGCCGAGGACGGCACACTGGCTGGCCCGGTTGCCAAGAACCTCTCCGACAGTGAGAGGCAAGGATTGGCTGCGCACGTCGGCGCCGCGCCAGGTGACTGCGTGTTCTTTGCGGCTGGTGCCACCAAAGCATCACGCGCGCTCCTCGGGGCCGCCCGCGCTGAGATCGCCCGACGATGCGAACTCATCGATGATTCTGCGTGGTCCTTTGTCTGGGTCATCGATGCACCGTTGTTCGAACCTGCCGCGGACGCTGTCGCCTCCGGTGACGTGGCTGTCGGCGGCGGCGCCTGGACCGCCGTCCATCACGCATTCACTTCGCCCAAAGCAGAGTTCGTGGACACCATGGAGGCCGACCCCGGTGCGGCGCTGGCCTACGCCTACGACATTGTGTGTAACGGCAACGAAATCGGCGGCGGGTCGATCCGTATCCACCGCCGCGACATCCAGGAGCGTGTCTTCGCGCTGATGGGTCTGTCCCCAGAACAGGCCCAAGAGAAGTTCGGCTTCCTCCTCGACGCCTTCAAGTTCGGCGCACCGCCGCACGGCGGGATCGCCTTTGGGTGGGATCGAATTGTCGCGCTGCTGGCCGGCACCGAATCCATCCGCGACGTCATTGCCTTCCCGAAGTCTGGCGGCGGGTTCGATCCGTTGACGCAGGCCCCGGCGCCGATTACTGCGGCCCAGCGCAAGGAGGCCGGCGTGGACGCCGAGAAGGCACCCGCTCCAGCGGCAGGCGGTGCACACAGCTGATCACGCAGTGACGCGATAGTGCGCGGCCAGCATGCGAGGCAGGGCCAGTCGCCGACGTCGCGTCCCTCGAGAACTAGCTGAGGCTTGGCTCGGGCACTGCGTGTCCGGTCTTCGCATTGGCACTGGCGTGCTCGGTCACCCCGAAGCGGTCGTGGATGGGCTTGAGGAACCGTGGCGCCCACCAGTTCCACTTACCCAGCAGCGTCATCGTGGCCGGTACGAGCACCATCCGGACCAGCGTCGCATCGATGAACACGGCGGTGGCCAGAGCAAAACCGGTCTGCTTGATCGCCAGCATGTCGCCGAGGACGAACCCGCTGAAGACGATCACCATGATCAGCGCAGCCGAGGTGATGATCCGTCCCGAACGCTGCAGCCCGAGGCGCACGGCTTCGTTGTCGCTCAAACCGGTCTCATGCAACTCGATAATCCTGGCGAGCAGGAAGACTTCGTAGTCCATCGACAACCCGAAGCCGAAGGCCAGGACCAACAGCGGGATGATCGACTCGACGCCCCCTGCTGACGTGAAGTTCAGTAGCCCCTCGAGGTGCGCGCCCTGAAAGACCCATGTGGTCAGCCCCAGGCTGGCGCCGAGCGAGACGACATTGAGGATGAGTGCCTTCGTCGGAATGATCACAGAGGCCGTTAGCAAGAACAGCAAGATGAAGGTGGACCCGGCGATCCAGGCCGCCGCATATGGTGCTCGATCGATCATGGCATCGACGAAGTCGGCCAGACTCGCAGCTTGACCGGTCACCCACGTCTCGAACTCCGGTCGGTCATCCCGAAGGGCTGCCACCACTTCTCGAGCCGCATCATCGGAGGCGGAGCCCTCGGTGGCAATGCGGAGCACCGCAAGATCGCCTTCAGCCTGTACCGGATCGATCGAGTCCACCCCAGGCAGCGCGGTCACCACGTCATCGGCCCATGTTTGGACCTCGGCGACGTCAGCATCGGCAACGACGGTCACGTCGGCTCCCGCCAACGCCGGGTAATCCTCGTCCAGGGTCTCAAAGAAGGTGCGCTGCTCGGCCCCGACCGGCAGCAGCTGCACCCCTGAGGAGGTCAGCCTCATCCCGAGGATGGGGGCCGCGAGCGTGAGCAGGATCGCTACCGACAGCAACACCGTGATGGCAGGCCGCCGTTGCACCACCCTGGCCAGGGAGCTGAACCACCCCTCGTCGCTGGAGATCTCGGCTCCGCGGCGCTGACCCAGTCGCCGAGCGGCTATCGCGCACAACGGAGGTATGAGCGTGAGCGCGACCGCAAGTGCCACCACCACCACGGCAACACCCGCCGCTCCGATAGCCCTCATGATCGGTGCCTCAAAGAGAGTGAGCCCGGATAACGAGATCCCGACGATGAGCGCTGAGAAGAGCACGGTGCGGCCAGCCGTGGACACTGCGCCGACCACCGCCGCCCGGATGTGCTCATCGCTGAGGTCGCGGTGAGTCACGCCGGGGGCAACATTGAGCACCTCCTCGCGGAACCGGCTCACCATCAACAGGCCGTAGTCAATGGACAGCGCCAGACCCATGACCGTGACGATATTGACCACCGTGGCGTCCAGATCCATCAGATACGAGAACCCGAGGAGGATCCCAAGCCCGCCGCCAATGGAGGCTACTGCACCCACGATCGGCATGCCGGCGGCCAAGAAGCCCCCGAAGACGACGATCATCACCAGCAGGGATGCCGGCAGCGCGAAGCCCTCGCCCTTGGTCAGATCGGCCTTCACCAAGTCGTTGATGTCATCGATGAGTTGAGTGATCCCTCCGACGTTCACCTGCTCCGAGATCTCGGACAAGGCTGCAGGAGCGATGTCCTCGACTGCTTCGACAACCTCTCGTTGCTCGGCTGTCGTCAGGTCGGCAGGCATCGAGACGACCATCATGAAGCCACCGGAACCGGGATCCCCCTGAGCTACGAGTGCATAGGCCGCGGGCTCCTGTGGCCAACCGGGAGTGGTCATCGGCGAGGCGACCTCACTCACCATCGGGATCGCTTCGAGATCCTGGGCGGTCTGTGCCACAACCGTGGCTGTTTCGGGGGCTAAGACCTCAGCGCCGCTCGCGGCGACGAGAACCGTCAGTGCGTCGTCGTCTTCTGAGCCCAGCAGGTCATAGGCATCCTGGGCTTCTCCGGGCGCTTCGGTGGTGCCGGAGGTCAGCCGATCAAAGACGGACTGTCCGGTCAGCACACCCAGGCTGGCCGCAAAGCTGAGGAGGACCAGGACGGCCCAGGTGATGACATACCTCCAGGGATGCCTCGCCGTGCTGTGTCCGAGGGCCTGCAGGGCAGGCCGGCGAGCCTGTCGATGCTTCGCGCGGGAGGGGCTCACCGGGCTAGCCTGCCAAATGTGTCACCAGTTTCCACAAGCGACCTCTTCGGGGCCGCTGACGACCCCAAGACCCCGGCGGCGCATTTGCCGTTGGCGGCGCGGATGCGACCCACTGACCTCACCCAGGTACGCGGACAGGCAGAGGTACTGCGCGCCGGTAGCCCGCTACGCCGGTTGATCGAGGGGAGAGCCGGTCTGGCAGGGCCGCTGTCGGCCATCCTCTGGGGACCGCCCGGGACGGGCAAAACGACGCTGGCACATTTGGTGGCCCAGGCCGCAGGCCGCTCCTTCGTCGAACTCTCGGCCGTCAGCGCGGGCGTGAAGGATGTGCGTGCAGTCTTGGACCAGGCCACCACCGAGCGATCCATGTATGGGCGTCAGACCGTGTTGTTCCTGGACGAGATCCACCGGTTCAGCAAGGCCCAACAGGATGCCCTGCTTCCCGGGGTGGAGAACAGATTGATCGTGTTGGTAGCTGCAACCACTGAGAATCCGTCGTTCTCGGTGATCGCACCGCTGTTGTCCCGCTCGATGCTGGTCCGCTTGGAGTCACTCGATGATGGCGATGTGCGCTCGTTGCTGGCCGACGCGCTGACGGCCCAGCAGGGTCTGGCGGGGGAGTTCAGCATGGATGACGCGGCCACCGAGCACGTCATCTCGATCGCGGGGGGAGATGCCCGCCGGGCGTTGACCACCTTGGAGG
>JBATUU010000397.1:0-2082 GCA_049671385.1 Ornithinimicrobium sp.
GGCCAAGGGTTCGACGATCCAGGCGACCGCGATCGCCAGGCACAAGGCAGCGACCTGGTTGGGGATCAACACGCCGACACCCAAGCCGATGAGGGTCCAGAGCGCGAGAACGAGCAACATCAGCAGCAGCGTTCTGGTGAGCTCAGCAGCCTCGGGGTAGACCGGCAGGCCGGCCGAGCTCAGGATGAGGCCGCCGCCAATGAGCGCGCCCACCACGTGCACCACTCCGCTCACCACGGCAATGATGCACAGCGCGATCACCTTGGCGCCAATGACCTTGCTGCGTTGTGGGGTGGCCAGGAACGTGCCGGTCACCGTGTGGTGGCGATACTCCTGGCCGATGCACAAAACCCCGATCACCAGAGCGAGCAGATATCCGAACTGGATTGCAGCGGTGTAGATGATCCGGGCGAGCAGTAGGGGCGATGCCACATCCGCCAGCTCGACGCCATCGAGGATATTGCCATAGACGAACAAGGCGCCGAACAGTGCCGAGAATCCGATACCCGTGATGAACATGCCTGCGGTCAGACCCCACGCGGTGCGGGTGCTGGTGTACTTGAGGAGTTCAGAACGAATGGCCTTGATCATGCCTGCTCCCGGTTTCGGTCGGCGTTCTCGGGACTTTCAGTGAGCTCAAAGTAGAGGCGCTCGAGGTCAGTGCGCAGGGTGCGTAGCTCATGCACAGCGATGCCGTTGGTATATGCCGTCTCACCGACCAGTGTCATGTCCGGCGTCGAGACCTCCACTGCCCCTTCGCCGTGATCCGGGGACGGTGAGCTCGCGATGCCCCCCGCCTCCAGCGCTGTCACCAGCGCGCTGGGATCCCCGACCCGGACCAGGATCGATGATTCGCCGTGCAGTTCTTCGATGGTGCCTTGTCGGACCAGGTGACCGTTGGCGATGATCACGACATCGTCCACTGTTTGCTCGACCTCGGTGAGCAGGTGTGAGCTGATCAAGATCGTCTTCCCGTCGGCGGCCAGCGCCCGCAACAACCCACGCAACCACCGGATACCTTCGGGGTCCAAACCGTTGGCCGGCTCATCAAGAATCAACACCTGCGGGTCGCCCAACAGCGCTGCAGCCAGACCGAGACGCTGTCGCATACCCATCGAATAGCCGCCGGCCCGTTTCCGTGCCGCAGCCGGTATGCCCACCAACTCCAACATCTCATCCACACGGGTGTTGGGTATGCCGTGGGTTGCCGCCAACACACGCAGGTGGTCTCGGCCGCTTCGTCCCGGGTGGAAGTTGGTTGCTTCGAGCGCCGCACCCACCACACCCAGCGGTTGGGGCAGGTCGGTGTAGGCCTGGCCGCCGATCAGCCCCGTGCCCGCGCTGGGCTTGACCAGCCCCAACAACATCCGCAAGGTGGTCGTCTTGCCCGCGCCATTAGGGCCGAGGAATCCCGTGATCCGGCCCGGCTGCACCTCGAAGGTCAGATCGTCGACGGCGGTGAACTTCGCGAACCGCTTGCTGAGACCTTTGATCTGGATATCGGTATCAACCGGGCGCGGCGACCCTATGGCGTGACTCATGCCCTCTAGTCAATCAGCCAGCCAGGACCAGGACATCAGCCTTTTGGATGAGACGGCCACGCTGAAGCGCTGCAGGATCAACAAGAAGTCACGAAGGATAGTGCTGCACAGGTGCGCCCCCGGCAGGATTCGAACCTGCGCTCCCGCCTCCGGAGGGCGGTGCTCTATCCCCTGAGCTACGGGGGCAACAGCAGGTCAGGCTAGCAGTTGCTCACCGCTGTCATGACATTCCGCGTCGAGCGTTATTCATGCCGTGGCAGGCAGCACCCGCACCCTGTCGGGAAGGACGTGATCGCCACGTCGCACAAGGGGCCACCTCGCGTGCCAGGGGTGGCGCGGCCGGGGGTGTCACGAAGCGGTCGATGTGGAGCTTGGCCGATAGATGACCGCGACCAGGTCTGCACCGTTGCGAGCATTCATGACCAGAACACTGTCCGGTGACCGTTCACACGGGCCCGTGACTTCAGCCGCCTCCGAGCGCACGAGAACGGCCACCGCCCCCGTGCTCTCGCAGATGGCCGTCGTGGCCTCTTGTGGGGTC
>JBATUU010000398.1:0-6021 GCA_049671385.1 Ornithinimicrobium sp.
GCGACGGACGGTTCGCCGTCAGCTCAGACCGGTGATGGTGCCGTCCTCTGCGATGTCCATACCGAGCGCGGCCGGCTTCTTGGGTAAGCCGGGCATCCGCATGATGTCGCCGGTCAGGGCAACCACGAAGCCAGCGCCGGCGTTCACCACGAGCTCTCGTACCGTGATGGTGAATCCACGCGGAGCGCCGAGGCGGGTCGGGTCGTCGGAGAACGACGTCTGCGTCTTGGCCATGCACACCGGCAGGTCGCCGTAACCCTGCGTGGTCAGCTCGGCCAACTGAGCCTTGGCCGGGCCGGCGAAGTCGACGCCGTCGGCGCGGTAGATCTCGGTCGCGATCTTCTCGATCTTGGCCTGCAGGCTGTCCGAGTGCTCGTAGAGCGGGGTAAAACTGCTGTCCTGCTCGCACAGGTCGACGACCTTGCGTGCCAGCTCGGCGCCGCCCTCGCCGCCCTTGGTAAATACCTCGGACAACGCTACGTCGGCACCCAACTGTGCGCAGCGTTCGCGCACCAACTCCAGCTCGGCGTCGGAGTCGGTGGGGAATCGGTTGAGGGCAACCACGACGGGCACCCCGAACTTCTGCAGGTTCTCCAGATGCTGCTCGAGGTTGACCACGCCGGTGCCCAACGCTTCTAGATCCTCGGTCCCGAGGTCGGACTTGCTCCGTCCACCGTGCAGTTTCAACGCCCTGACTGTCGCTACGACGACCACTGCGCTCGGGGCGATCCCGGCGGCCGGGCAGACGATGTCGAAGAACTTCTCAGCACCCAGGTCGGCGCCGAAGCCGGCCTCCGTCACCACGTAGTCCGTGAGCTTGAGGGCGGTTCGCGTGGCGAGCACCGAGTTGTTGCCGTGCGCGATGTTGGCGAACGGGCCGCCGTGGATGATCGCCGGCGTGTTCTCCAGCGTCTGCACCAGGTTCGGCTTGACGGCGTCCTTCATCAGCAGGGCCATCGCGCCAGGAGCCTCGAGCTGCTCGGCGGTCACCGGCTCCTTGGCGTAGGTATATCCGACGACGATCCGGCCAAACCGTTCCTTGAGGTCCGACAGGCTGGTCGCCAAGCACAGCGCAGCCATGATCTCGCTAGCCACGGTGATCTCGAAGCCCGACTCTCGGACGACGCCGTCGCCCTTCTTGCCCATTCCAATCACGATGTTGCGCAGCGCGCGATCGTTCATGTCGATCACCCGCTTCCAGGTGATCCGCTTGGGGTCGATGTTCAGCGGGTTGCCTTGCTGCAGCGAGTTGTCGAGCAGCGCCGCCAGCAGGTTGTGCGCGGAGGTGATGGCGTGGAAGTCACCCGTGAAGTGCAGGTTGATGTCATCCATCGGCACTACCTGGGCGTAGCCGCCGCCCGCAGCGCCACCCTTCATACCGAAGCATGGCCCCAGCGAGGGCTCGCGCAGCGTGGTCATCGCCTTCTTGCCGATGTGATTCAGCGCCATCGACAGACCTACGTTGGTGGTTGTCTTGCCCTCGCCAGCGGCAGTGGGGCTGATCGCGGTGACCAGCACGAGCTTGCCGTCCGGGCTGTCGGCCCTGCGGCTCAGCACGTCCAGCGACACCTTGGCCTTGTCGTGGCCGTAGGGCTGGAAGTCCTCGGTCGTCAGCCCCAGGTCCTTGGCGATCTGCGCGATCGGTTTGAGTGCCGCGCTCTGCGCGATCTCGACATCGCTCAACATCTTTGTGGATCTACTCCTTATCGAAGCCCAAGCGACGCGCGGATCGCGCCCGTTGGCGAGACGACCGCATCCGACGCAGCCGCTTCACCAGCATGGGGTTGTATGCCAGTGCTGCCTCGGAGTCGAGAAGTTGATTGAGCCGCTGGTAATAACGGGTGGTGCCGATCCCAAATTCTTCACGGATGCTCGACTCTTTGGAGCCCTGATATTTCCACCATGTGGCCTCGAAGTCCAGCATCTGGGCATCCTCGGGGGCAAGCTCCTTCTCCGGGGCAGACTGCGCGAGGTCTTGAGCGGCACCCATGTGCCCATCCTTCCGCTGAACGAGTGAATCTCGAGCAGTCTACGGCGCTAATCACAGCGTTGTCATTCACCACACATGAGTGCCGCTGTTTAGGCTGGATCAGTGACCACCACTGCCCGCCCGCTCGCCGAGCTCGTGCATCCCAGTTGGGCCTCGGCCTTGTCTGCGATGGAGGAGCGCGTGAAAGAGCTGGGCGAGTTTTTGCGCGGCGAAGTGAGCGAGGGGCGCGGCTACCTGCCCCCGGGCCCGGCAGTGCTGCGCGTCTTCGGGCAGCCGATGGATGAGGTGCGAGTATTGATCGTCGGCCAAGACCCGTATCCGACACCCGGCCACGCGGTCGGCTTGAGTTTTTCGGTGGCTCCCGACGTGCGACCGATACCGCGCAGTCTCAGCAATATCTATCGCGAGTTGGTTGACGATCTCGGGGTCTCAGTGCCGTCCAACGGCGACCTGACGCCGTGGGCAGATCGTGGTGTGATGTTGCTGAACCGAGTGCTCACAGTCCAACCGGGAGCTCCGGCAAGTCATCGCAAAAAGGGGTGGGAAGAGGTGACCTCGTTGGCCATCAAGGCACTGGTGCAGCGCGGCGGTCCGCTGGTCGCCATCTTGTGGGGACGTGATGCCCGCAACCTGGCAGCCGACCTCGGTGACGTGCCGACTGTTCAAAGTGCTCATCCGTCTCCGTTGTCTGCACATTCCGGCTTTTTTGGATCCGCGCCGTTCAGCACAGCAAACGCGCTGCTGCAGGGCCAAGGTGGCCAACCGATCGATTGGAGCCTGCCGTGAGTGTCGGTCCGCCAAGCACCGGTAGCGTCCGTCCCCAACCTCGTTTATGGACGCGCTACGTGGCGGTCGGAGATAGTTTCACCGAGGGAATGTCGGACGCCGACCCCGAGACCGAGGACACGTACATCGGCTGGGCTGATCGGTTGGCATCACTGTTGTCGTCGCACGTCGATGAGTTCCACTACGCCAACCTCGCAGTGCGCGGGCGCAAACTCGATGCCATTGCCGGCGAGCAAACCGAGGCTGCGCTGGCGTTGGAACCCGATCTGGTGAGCTTGGTGGGCGGCGGGAACGACATCCTGCGCCCACGGGCCGATCTCGACGCGCTCGCCGAACAGCTCGAAGCGGCCGTGGTGAAATTCCGGGCAATCGGCGCCGACGTGCTCCTCTCGACGCCGTCGGATCCCAAGGAAGCGCCGGTGATCCAGCGCTACCGGGGGCGGATGGCGACTTACACAGCACATGTGTGGAAGATCGCCCAGAAGCACGAGTGTTACGTGCTGAACCAGTGGGCCTTCGACTTCCTCAAAGATTGGCGGATGTGGGCCGATGACCGGATCCACATGACAACCGAGGGCCATCGCCGGGTCGCGCTGGCCGCATACACCGTATTGGGGCATCAGGCCGCCGATGCAGATTGGCACGTGCCGCTGCCTAAGCCGGCACCGCCGGACCGGCTGGACATGATCCGCAGCAATGTCGTCTGGGCGCGCGAGTACGGCGGCCCCTGGGTGCAGCGTCGTGTGCAGGGCCGCTCCTCCGGTGATCACGTGAGCCCGAAGCGTCCCGCGTTGGAGCCTCTGCGGCCACCCACGCCTTAACGTCATCGCCCGAGAGCGACGTCTCAGATGCGTTGGTATTGTCCTATGCATGACGCATCTGCGTGTTTCTGAAGCTGCGGCCTTGCTAGGGGTCTCGACCGACACCGTGCGCCGGGCGATCGACCAGAGGCGCCTATCCGCGACGAGCGACAGCTCTGGACGGACCGTGGTGCCTGGCGCCGATGTGGCCGCGTTGGCTGCTGAACTGCACCAAGCACCGCCGGTGGGCACCCTCGGTATCTCGTCATCACGCAATCAGATGCGCGGGATCGTCACCCGGATCGTGGCCGATGCCGTGATGGCCCAGGTCGACATCCAGGCCGGCCCGTTTCGGTTGGTCTCGCTGTTGTCCGCCGAGGCGGTGCACGAGATGGATCTGCAGGTCGGCAGCGTTGCAGTGGCCTCGATCAAGGCCACTCACGTTACGGTCGGCGTCCCCACGTGAAAGCACAGATGATCTCGCCCTGGCACAGGCGAACGACTGCGGGGATCCTCGGGTCCTTGATGCTCGTTCCGCTCGGGGCAGGTTGCGCGGGGCAAGACAGCGTCACCATCTTGGCCGCCGCCTCGCTCTCCGACGTGCTGCCGCAGTTGATCGCCCTCGCCGAGGATGAAGGTGACGCGAGTCTGGACTACGAGATCTCGTATGCCGGATCGGCACAACTCGTGCAGCAAGCCAACGGTGGCGCTCAACCCGACATCCTTGTGCTCGCCGGCGAAGGACCGCTGAGCGCCTTGGACGCCGACCTCGGGCTGAGTGAGCCAACCATCATCGCGACCAACAGCCTTGCGCTCGTCACAGCTCCCGGTAATCCGGCAGACATCAGCGCCCTGACCGACCTAGCCTCACCGAGCATCACGCTGGTGCTCTGCGCTGTCCAGGTGCCCTGCGGCGCGGCTGCTGCGCAGATGTTCGCCCAGGCCGACCTGGACCCCGAGGTCGCCTCCCTGGAGCCGGACGTTCGCGCGACATTGGCCAAAGTGAGCTCCGGGGAGGCCGACGCAGGGGTCGTCTACGTCACCGATGCGGCCACCGCCGGCCTCCCGACAGTGCAGATTCCGCCGAGCGCCGACGTCGTCAACTCCTATCCCTTGCTCTACGACTCGGACAGCGAAGACGGTCGGCGGTTCCTGGATCTTGCGCTATCGCCTGCCGGCCAGCAGGTGCTGGCTGAGGCAGGTTTCGGCATACCGTGACCGCCGGGATCAACCTCGGGCAGAAACCGAGCCGCCCAGCCCGTCGACCACCACGATCTGCACGCAGCACCGGGCGGTGGCCTTTGTTGATCCCCGCATGGATCGCTATCGCCGTTCTCCTTCTGCCTCTCATCGCATTGCTGCTGCGCGTGGACTGGGCAGGGCTACCGGCCGATGTCACCAGCCCCCTGGCGCTGCAGGCCGTGCGCCTATCAGCACTCACCACCACGGTGAGCTTGGCAGTTGTGGTGGTGCTCGGCACACCCCTGGCCTGGCTGCTAGCCAGAGGCGCGCACCCCCTGATGCCGTGGCTGCGGGCATTGATCACCGTGCCACTGGTGTTGCCCCCCGTCGTCGGTGGGGTCGCGCTGCTGGCCGCATGGGGACGGACCGGGGTGTTGGGCGCACCGCTGGAGGACGCGGCCGGCTTCACGATCCCGTTCACCACGCTCGCCGTGATCGTGGCCGAGGTCTTTGTCGCGTTGCCGTTCTACGTGATCGCGGTCGAGGGCTCGATGCGTGGCTTGGATGCTCGCTACGACGCCATCGCCGCCACGCTCGGCGCCACTCCACTGCGGACCTTTGCCTGGGTTGTCGTGCCCGCTGTCGCTCCGGGTATGGCAGCCGGTGCCGCACTCGCCTGGGCGCGGGCGCTCGGCGAGTTCGGGGCGACCATCACCTTTGCCGGCAACTTTCCCGGTCGCACCCAAACCGTGCCGTTGGCCGTATTCACCGCCTTGGAGCAGGACCCCGATGCGGCGCTCGCTCTCTCGGTGCTGATGCTGGCCATCTGCGTTGTGGTCCTCGGCGCACTCAGGAGCCGGTGGCTGCCATGAACGCCCACGCGCTGTCCCTGCAGCTCGATTGCACCGTGGCCAGGGGAGGTTTCGACCTCCATGCCGCCCTCGACTTCCAGCCGGGCACGGTGACCGCAATCCTCGGCCCCAACGGAGCGGGCAAGTCCACCCTGCTGTGGACGGTGGCCGGGCTGCTACCTCCCACCAGCGGGACCGTGCTCGCGCGCAGCGCCGGCGCGGCAGACTCCGATCAACCGCACACCTGGGATGACCCTGACGCCGCCATACATCTCAACGCGCGCGAGCGTGGCGTCGGGCTGGTGCTCGCCGATCCACTGTTGTTTCAACACCTCTCACTCCTGGACAACGTCGCCTTCGGGCCTCGGTCGCGGGGAGTGTCCAAAGGGCAGGCACGCGAGACGGCACGCCT
>JBATUU010000399.1:0-3188 GCA_049671385.1 Ornithinimicrobium sp.
TGACAAGGGCGTCTTCGCCACGCAAGAAGCGATGACAACGCACCCCGGAGGTGGCGCGCCCCTTCGTGGGGTATTCGCTCAATGGGCTGACCTTGACCGACCCTGCTTCGGTGCCCGGGAGTGCGCCCGACGCGCCCGACACGGTGACCACGACGGCGTCCGCGTCAGGAGTCAGCGTATTGAAGCCGACGACCTGAGCACGTGGGCTCAGTCTGATCCCGGCCATTCCCGATCCGGCTCGTCCCTGCGGACGGACCAGCGAGGCGGCATACAGCAGCAGATTGGCGTCGCTGGTGAAGAAGGCGACCTGATCCTCGGCGCTGGCCAACTCGGCGGCGCCGACCACCGTATCTCCGTCTTTCAGGGTGATCACCTCGAAGACCTCCTTGGCCGGGTAGTCGGGGTTGACTCGTTTGATGACGCCGCCGCGTGTGCCGAGCACCAAACCGGGACGATCGGCGGCGCCGCTGAGCAAGCAGAGGGCCAGCGGTTGCTCCCCGACGGCGAGATCGACGAAGGCGGCCAACGGCGCCCCTCCAGCCAGGCTCGGGGCGTCGTTCGTGGGTGGCAAGGTGGGCAACTCCATCACCGAGATGCTGTGGATCTTGCCGGCAGAGGTCACGACGCCCACCGTGCCGCGTCCTGTCGCGGGCACGATCGAGGACAACACGTCGTGCTTGCGGCGCTCGCCGCCGGCGCCCACCGGCTCATCTGTGGTGGTCCGCGCGAGCAGGCCAGTGCTGGACAGCAGCACCATGCACGGGTCGTCCGGCACCTCCATCGGGGTGCCGCTCGCCTTGCCAGTGCCCGCAGTCAGGGATGGGGTCGCGACACCGGAGGACTCCAAGAGCACGGTGCGCCGGGGAGTGCCGTGCTCCCGAGCGACGTCGGCCAGCTCATCGGACGTGGTCTGCAGGAGCAGGGTTTCGTCCTCCAGGATGGCGCGCAGGGCCGCCAGATCTCGCTCGAGATCCTCGCGCTCGGTCTCCAACTCGATCCGCGAGAACTTCGTCAGACGACGCAGCTGCAGGTCCAAGATGTAGCGAGCCTGCGTGTCGCTGAGGTCGAAGATCGCGATCAGCCGCTCTTTGGCGATCGAGGCGTCATCGCTGGAGCGGATCACTTGGATCACTTCGTCGATGTCGGCGATCGCAATCAACAGCCCCAGCACCAGGTGTAGCCGTTCCTCCTTGCGGGCAACCCGGTATGCCGTGCGCCGGCGGACCACGTCGACTCGGAAGTCGACATAAACCTGCAGCAACGCGCGTAGGCCGAGCGTGTGCGGACGCCCACTCACCAGTGCGACATTGTTGATGCCGAACGACTCCTGCATGGGGGTCAGCGCGTAGAGCCGCTCCAGCACCGCTTCGGGGTTGAAGCCGTTCTTGATCTCGATGACCAGGTGCATGCCACTTGATCGGTCTGTCAGGTCGTTGATGCCCGAGATGCCCTCAAGTTTCTTGGACTGCACGAGTTGTTTGACCTTCTCGATCACCTTCTCCGGGCCGATCAGGTAGGGCAACTCGGTGACGATGATGCCCTTGCGCCGAGCGGTGACATTCTCGATCCGAGCGGTGGCGCGGGTTTTGAACGAGCCTCGCCCGCCCTCGTACGCATCCCGTACGCCATCCAGCCCGACGATCGTGCCGCCGCAGGGCAGGTCCGGTCCGGGCACAAACCGCATCAAGTCATCCAGGCTGGCTCCCGGGTTGGTGATCAGGTGCCTGGCGGCGCCGATGACCTCGACCAGGTTGTGCGGGGCCATGTTCGTGGCCATCCCGACAGCGATGCCGGACGCGCCGTTGACCAGCAGGTTCGGGTATGCGGCGGGCAGCACGTCCGGCTGCATCAGTTGGTCGTCGTAGTTCGGGACGAAGTCGACAGTGTCCTCGTCCATCGACGTCGTCATCAGCAGCGCGGACGTCGCCATGCGTGCTTCGGTGTATCGCGACGCGGCCGGGCCATCATCGAGTGAGCCGAAGTTGCCGTGCCCATCCACCACCGGCAGGCGCATCGTGAACGATTGCGCCATCCGCACCATGGCCTCGTAGATCGCGAGGTCACCGTGCGGGTGGTACTTACCCATCACCTCACCGACGACACGCGAGCATTTGACGTGGGCGCGATCGGGTCGAAGCCCCAGCTCCGACATCCCGAACAGGATCCGGCGCTGCACCGGTTTGAGCCCGTCGCGCGCGTCCGGCAGCGCGCGCGAATAGATCACCCAGTAGGCGTACTCCAGAAAGGCGTCCTGCATCTCGCTTTGGACGTCGATGTCGATGATCTTCTCTTCGAAGTCACCAACGTCGTCGGCGGGGCGGGACTTGCGGGGCATCGTGAGCTTCCTGGGTCGTGGCAGTCATACCGGCGGGGAGGGGCAGTGGTGTGGATTGGATCGCCATGATCGTATGCCGCACCCTTGCCGCGCCTGGACGCCAACACGCGGCGCAGGCTCTAGCCGGGCGGGGGAGTGGTCAGCGCCGCGAGGCCTGCGCTGTAGGAGTCGGGGTCGACGTCGCCGAGCACGAGTCGCTGCAGGATGAACCCGGGAAGCAGGCCGAACATCGTTTGAGTGGCCAGTGCGATATCCGCATCGGGGTGCAGATGCCCGGCGTCGCGCACCCGGGTCAGGAGGTCGGCGAAGTTGGCGCGCACGCCAGTGAATTCGGTATGCAGGATGCCCCGTACGTGCTCGTCCCGGACGGCTTCTGCCCAGGTGTTGACGACGACGCGGGTGAGGTCGAGTGGACTGTGCTCAATGCGCGAGATGAAGTCCTGGGTGAGCAATCGAAGGACCTCGGGTGCAGGGGGCATCGGCTCGAGTTGAGAGGTGGTCTTGACAACATCGCGGGCCAGGGCGCTGACGGTCGTGGCGATGGCGGTAATGAGGTCTTGCTTGCTGCGGAAATAGCCGTAGACAGCCCCCGCTGACAGTTCCGACTCCGCGATGACGTCGGCCATCGTCATCTTGTGATAACCGTCGATAGCGACCCGGCGCATCGCGGCTTCCATGATGTGGGCGCGGCGGGCGGCTCGATGCTCGTCGCTGACTTTCGGCATACTCGGACTGTAAAACGAACAGTCGTTCTTGACAAGTAGGCCTCCCTAGGCAACTCTTGTGTAAACCGAACGTCCGTTCTTTGAGGAGCCTCAGATGGCAACTGCAACCAGCACCCGCCCCACTGGAC
>JBATUU010000400.1:0-6537 GCA_049671385.1 Ornithinimicrobium sp.
CAGTAGAAGAGTGTCCAACCCTGCAACCAGTCCTGACCGCCATACACTCCGGTCCTGAACTCATCGGAATGATCTGCGTGCCGTAAGCGTCGCTCAGACCGCTGTTGATCCGCAACGCGCCAAGCCCCAGGGAGGTCGCAGCACCGAAAACGGTGATGAAAATGGCGAACGTATCGATGGCGCGCCGGGCGGGGTCACTCCAGGCCGGTTCGGGAGCGCGATCGCTGACAGCCGGTTCGGTCTGCCTTTGCGGAACGAGGTATGCGCCAGAGCCAGGCCGAAGACGGCATACAGCGCCCATGGGTGCAAGCCCCAGTGGAAGATCGTGTACTGCATAGCCAGCTGAGCTGCCTGGTGCAATCTGGAGGCAGATCAGGTGTCGGGCCTACGCTTGACCGGCACCTAGCCGAGCCGAAACCTCCACGGCCGCCTCACGCAGGAGCGGCAAGAGGCGCGGCACCCGCTCAAGTGGCATGCGGAAAGTCGGTCCCGAAACACTGAGCGAGGCCACAATGTCTCCGTGCGCGTCTCGGATGGGGGCGGCCACAGCGCTCAAGCCGATCTCCATCTCGTCGATAGCCACGGCGAAGCCCTGGCGAGCAACCGCATCAAGTTCCTGGCGTAAACGCGAGAACGTGGTGATCGTGTCCGGCGTGAAAGGTGTCAAGGACCCCGCGACAGTCACGACCGACTCCGCATCAAGGGCACTCAGGAGCACCTTGCCATTGGAGGTGGCGTGCAGCGGGATGCGCTGGCCGACCCAGTTGTGCGGCTGCAACGCCGACGGGCCTGCGACTTGGTCGATATAGAGCGCTGACTGGTCCGACAGGATGGCCAGATTGACGGTCTCCCCCGTGGCAGCTGCCAACTCACGCGCGATCGGGCGCGCCTCTTGCACAACGTCGAGGCGAGCTGAGGTCGACCCAGCCAACCGGAGGACCCCCACCCCCAGACGGTATTTGCCGCGGTCTGCTTGCTGCTCGACCATGTCGTGAGCCTCCAAGGTGGCCACCAGCCGAAAGACCGTGCTTTTGTGCACACCGAGCTCGCGGGCAATCTCGCTGACTCCGCAGTCACCCGTGCGGGCCAGGATCGTTAACACCTGAAGCGCCCGATCCACGGATTGCACCAAAGGCATACCGGTAACGTTGCTCACTCCCCCACCCTAGAGGATTTTGTTGCGTATGCCAGAGTGCAATGCGGAGCACGCAACATATCGAGTCGCGCTCCAGGGTGAAGAAAACCGCTGGCGTGTGCAGGCCCGAGCGATTCAGTCGCCGAGCTCAGCTCGCCGACGTGCGACATACTCGCGCAACTCCGCGTCGATCGCCTCGTCAAGAGCGGGCTTCTCGTACTCTTCGAGTCTCTTGGTGTAAATCGAGGTCATCCGACCCGCGGCATCGATGCCGCCATTGCGACTCCACCGCTCGAAGTTCTCCGAACTGGACAAGGTCGGACGGTAGAAGCACGTGCGGAAGCGCTCCATGGTGTGCATCGCACCGAGGAAGTGGCCGCCGTGGCCTACTTCCACGTGGGCGTCAAAGGCGAGCGAGCCCTCGTCGATCTCCAGCGGGGTGAATTCCGCGTGCAGCATCTGCAACAGCTCGACGTCCAATACGTACTTCTCAAAGCAGGCAACCAGGCCCCCCTCCAGCCAGCCGGCCGAGTGCATCACGAAGTTGGCGCCGGCCAAAAAGGTCGGCAGCAGCGTCATCAGCGCCTCGTAGCCAGCCTGGGCGTCCGGCACCTGGGAAGACGTCAGTCCCCCGCCGGAGCGGAAGGGCAACCCGAAGTGGCGTGCGATCTGGCCGGTGCACCACAGTCCCAGGCCGGATTCCGGCGTGCCGAAGGACGGCGACCCGGACTGCATGTCGATGTTGGACAGAAAGGAGCCGAAGACGACCGGGCACCCCGGGCGGATCATCTGGGCCAGACAGATTCCTGAGAGCGCTTCGGTGATCTGTTGCACCAGGGCCGCCGGGATCGTCACCGGCGACATCGCCCCCATCAAAATAAAGGGGGTGAGAATGACGGGCTGGGCGGCGCGGGAGTAGGCGAACAGCGACTCCAGCATCCGGTCGTCCCAGCGCAGCGGGGAGTTGCAGTTGATCAGCGAGATGGAGACCGGCTTCTCCTCGATGACGTCCCGCCCGCCGAACAGGATGGATCCCATGGCGATGGTGTCCTCGGCGTTCGTGCCAGAGACCACATTGCCCATGTAGATCTTGTCGGTCAGCGTCTGCAGGTTGTAGACCATGTCCAGGTGGCGAGAGTCCAGCGGCGTGTCGTTTGGCTCGCAGACCACACCGCCGGCGGAGTCCATCACCGAGAACGACTGTGCCAACTTGGCGAACCGCTGGAAGTCATCGATGGTCGCGTCGCGCCGGATGCTGCCCTCCCGGACGAATGGCGGCCCGTAGACCGAGCTGAACACCATCGAGTCGCCGCCGATGTGGACGTTGTTGGCGGGGTTACGAGCGTGGATATCGAACTCCCTGGGAGCCTTGGCGACCTGCTCCAGCACAAACTCCGGGTCCAAGAAGACGGTCTGCCCCTCGACCTTTTGCCCCGCCTTGCGGAACATCTCCAAGGCTTCTTCATTGTCGAACTCCACCCCCACTTCGGAGATCAACCGACGCCACCCCGCATCCAACTTCGCCATCGCATCCTGGCTGAGGATCTCGTATCGGGGCATTTTGTTCTGGAACACGGCGAACCTCCGCTGAAGGATGACGGGATGTGCTTGACCCACGGTGACAGGCATCCTAGCCTCACCACATGGGAATGAGTTTTACCATATGAAACAAGCAGATACACTTCCTCCTATGAGCGCATCGTCTGGTGGAGGGACTCAGGCAGTTGATCGGGCAGCCATGCTCATCGACCTCGTCATCCACTCCGCCGAGCCCATGTCATCAAGTGACCTCAGCGAATCTGCCGGGCTGGCTCGGTCCACGACATCGCGACTACTAGCCGCCTTGGAGCGCACAGAACTCTTGGAACGGCAGGCAGACGGTCTCTACGTCGGCGGGCAACTGTTTGCGCTGTACGCGGCTTTGCACGACCCGTGGCCACAGGTCGCCCGCATCGCGGCACCGGTGCTGGAGACGGTGGGCCAAGAGTGCGGCGAGACCGTACACCTCGGCGTGGCCCGGTCGGACAACGTCTTCTACATAGCGCAAGTCGAGTCGACCTATCTGTTGGCAGCACGCGACTGGAATGAAGTCGAGGTTCCGGTCCACTGCAGTTCCCTCGGGAAGGTTCTGTGTGCCTTCGGCGCGCTGCGCCTTCCTCCTGGGCCGCTGCAGCAGCACACGCCGATGACCAAGACTGCAGAGCAACTGCGGGCAGAGTTCGAGAGCGTTCGGGCCGACGGCTACGCCCAATCCATCGATGAGCTTGAGATCGGCCTGTCCGGCGTCGCAGCGCCAGTGGCTGGTCTTGATAAAGACGTGATCGCGGCGCTCGGAGTATCCGGGCCCACGGCACGCCTGCAAGGGAGTCGCACCGAGATCGGTGAGCTCCTCGCCGATCAAGGTGCTCGTTTGGCGGCCCTCTTGCGCAAGTCCACCCCTACTGACAAGAAAGGCGCCGCATGACACCCGAAGAGATTCTCAAGGCGCTCTACGACGAGACGCTGGTTGGCAACGCGCCCGAGGTGTTGCGGCTGACCGAAGAAGCCCTCGGCATGGGCATGGAGCCGCAATCGTTGCTGTTCGATGCGCTGATCCCGTCGCTGGAGGAAGTTGGAGCGCGGTTCGAGCGTGGCGACTTCTTCGTACCGGAAATGTTGATCGCAGGTCGTGCAATGGCCGGTGCCATGGCACGGCTGCGTCCGTTGTTGGCCGAGACCGGCGTCGAGACCGTCGGGAAGTTCCTGATGGGCACCGTCAAAGGCGACGTGCACGACATCGGCAAGAACCTGGTCAACATCATGTTGGAGGGTGCTGGCTTCGAGGTGATCGACCTCGGTGTCCAGGTGGCCCCTGAGAAGTTCGTGGAAAAGATCCTGGAGCACGAGCCCGACATCGTGGGCATGTCAGCGTTCTTGACAACCACGATGCCCATGTTCAAGGCCAACCTGAACGCGCTGCAAAAGGCTGGCATCCGCGATCAAGTCATCGTCATGGTTGGCGGCGCGCCCGTCACCCAGGAGTATGCCGACGCAGTCGGCGCCGACGGATATGCAGCCGATGCCTCGGCCACCGTGAAAAAAGCAAAGTCCCTTTTGGAACAACGACGACAGTTGGTAAACGCATGAGCGCACCCTTGCTCGAGACCACCCTCCGCTCCCCGAGTAAGGAGGTTGTCCTCGGTCACCAGCGGCCCTTCGTCATCATCGGAGAGCGGATAAACCCCACGGGCCGCAAGGTCTTCCAAGAGCAGTTGCGGGCCGGTGATCTCTCCGCGATCGAGCGCGACGTCAAAGCTCAGGTCGAAGGCGGCGCCAACGTGCTCGACATCAACATGGGCGTGCCGCTGAC
Source organism: Ornithinimicrobium sp. (assembly GCA_049671385.1). Lineage (GTDB taxonomy): Bacteria > Actinomycetota > Actinomycetes > Actinomycetales > Dermatophilaceae > Ornithinicoccus. The sequence continues at coordinate 4,485 of JBATUU010000400.1, forward strand.
GGATGAGGCCGAGTTGTTGGCCAAGGCCATCACCTTGGCCCAAAGCCTGACCGACCTGCCGATCTGTATCGACTCCTCCGTCGTGGAAGCGCTGGAGGCCGGGCTGCAGGCTTATCAGGGTCGCGCTTTGGTCAACTCGATCACCGCTGAGGATGATCGAATGGAGGCCATCCTTCCGCTGGTGAAAAAGTACGACGCCGCCGTGATCGCGCTTCCCAATGACGCGGAGGAGATCCCGATGGAGGCGGACCGACGCTTGGAGCTCGTGCAGCACATCGTCGATGTCGCCACCAACGAGTACGGGATCGCCATGGAGGATATTGTCATCGACCCGCTGGCCATGCCGATCGGTGCCGATCAACAGGTCGTCAACGTGACGATGGACACTATGCGCCGGATCCGGGAGAACTACGGACTGAACATGACCTGCGGCGCGTCGAATGTCTCGTTCGGTATGCCGGACCGGCACGCCATCAACTCCACCTTCTTGCCGATGGCGATGACCGCAGGCATGACCAGCGCGATCATGGACTCCCGCACACCGCAGGTGGTCTCTGCAGTGCGAGCTGCCGATCTGCTGCTGGGCAACGATGAGTGGGGCAGCAACTGGATCATGGCGCACCGCAAGCGTCAGGCAGCCAGCGCGTAAGGCGCCTCACCACCGACTCATCACACATCACCTGCGGCGCGGGGCCCCGTGTCCAAGCTCGAAGCGTAAGGCAACTGTGAAACCCGAGCCCATCCATGAACTGCCCGACATTGAAGTCGACAGCCTGCGCCGCGAAGGGCTCTTCGACGGGCAGCAGGACGATGGCAATTTCCTGCCGCACGACGGAACGACTCGGGTCGAGCTGAAGTTTGCTCCCTCCGGGAAGTCGGCTCGTGTGCCCGCTGGCGTCACAATGTTCGACGCCGCCAGTTGGAACGGCATTGCTATCGACTCGACCTGCGGCGGGCACGGAACATGCAAAAAGTGCAAGATCAAAGTGGCCGATCCGAACACCGCGGTGCACCGGTTGGATCGTCGCTCTTTCACCGAGGAGCAACTGGCTCAGGGTTGGCGACTCGCCTGTTTGGCTCAGGCATTCCGCAACACCGAGGTGGATGTTCCGCCGCTGACCACTCGGCCCAAAGCCGCTACGGTCGGCGTGGGGCGCCAGGTGATCCTGCGGCCCGCGGTGCAAAAACGCTATATCGAGCTCGACGAGCCGAGCCTGTCAGATCAGCGCACCGACGTGCAGCGGGTGCGCGACGCCATACCGGACTTGCATCTGACACCGGATCTGAGCGCGCTGCGCCGGATTCCGGGAGTGCTGCGGGAGGGTGACTTCAAGGTCACCGCAGTGATCGTCGACGAAGCCCTGATCGATGTCGAGGTGGGCGACACCCGCTCTCGCTCGTTCGCGATCGCCTTTGACCTGGGCACCACCACCGTGGTCGCGACGTTGCTGGATGTCACCACCGGCACGCCGGCCGCAGTGGCCTCGATGCTCAATCGTCAACAACCGTTCGGTGCTGACGTGATCACGCGGATCAGCGCCACCATGGTGGATCCTGAGGCGGCTGCGCGGCTGCGCACCGCCGCTCAAGAGACCCTGGCCGAGTTGGTCGCCGAGGTCTTGGCCGAAGGTCAGGTCTCCCCTGATGAGGTATACGAGGTCGCCCTAGCCGGCAACGCCACGATGACGGCGCTGGCCCTGGGCATCGATCCCGAGCCGCTAGGCATCGCCCCGTTTGTGATGTCCAGCACGACAGTCCCCGCCTTTGCCGCCAGCGAGTTGGGCCTGACGCTGCATCCGGGGGCTCGTGCCAGCGTCTTTCCAGCGCTCGGTGCCTACGTCGGGGGCGACATCGTGGCCGGCATGTTGGCCACCGGCATGGATCGGGACAAACGCACACGGTTGTTCATCGATGTGGGCACCAACTGCGAGATCGTGCTGTCCAACGGGGACACCATCGTCTCCACCGCTGCGCCTGCTGGGCCGGCGTTTGAGGGAGGCGCGATTCGCTGCGGTATGCGGGCCGCTGACGGTGCCATCGAGGTGGTGAAGGT